>NZ_JBMDJT010000002.1:0-151621 GCF_057809335.1 Microbacterium sp. FG3
CTGCCTCGCTCGCGGCGCGCGCCGCCGGCCGCGTCGTCCCGCTCGCTCACGCGCCCAGCCTCGGCACGGTGCGCAGCCCGCGGAACCAGTCGGCGGCGGCCATCTCGGCGCGCCCGGCGGGCTGCAGCCGCGTCACGAGCAGCGGCGCGCTCGCCGTGCCGACGAGCACGCCGCCCTTCGCGGGGGCGATCTCGCCGGGGCGCAGCGCGGCGGCGTCGCCGAGGTGCGAGGAGGCCGGCGCCGGCGACAGCGCGCGGATCTTCAGGCGCTCCTCCCCGATCGTCGTGAAGGCGCCCGGCTCGGGCGTGACGCCGCGGAAGCGGTCGCGCACGCGCTCGGCGGGCTGCGCCCAGTCGAGCCGCCCGTCCTCGAGCGCGAGCTTGGGCGCGAACGTCGGCTCGCCCTGCTGCGCCCGCGGCACGGCGGTGCCGGCGGCGATGGCGTCGACCGTGTCGCGCAGCAGCTCGGCGCCGCTCGCGCTCAGCGTCTCGAGCAGGTCGCCGGCGGTCGCGTCCGGCCCGACCTCGTGCTCCGCCATGCCCAGGATGTCCCCCGCGTCGAGCTCCGGCACGAGCTGGAAGACCGTCGCGCCGGTCACGGCGTCGCCGGCCATGAGGGCGTGCTGCACGGGCGCCGCGCCGCGCCAGCGCGGCAGCAGCGAGAAGTGCAGATTGATCCAGCCGTGCGCGGGGCCGGAGAGCAGCGGCTCCCGCACGAGCCCGCCGTAGGCGACGATCACGCCGAGGTCGGGCTCGTGCGCGAGGATGCGCGCGGTGGCCTCGTCGTCCAGCCGGGCGGCCTTGATCACGGGCAGCCCCAGCTCCTCGGCCGTCCGGCCGACCGGCGAGGGCGTCAGCACGCGCTTGCGCCCCAGCGGGGCGTCGGGGCGCGTGACGACGGCGGCGACCTCGTGGCCGGAGGCGTGCAGCGATCGCAGCGACGGCGCCGCCGCGGACGGGGTGCCGGCGAAGATCAGCCTCATGCGGTCCTTTCGGGTGGTTCTGTGGTGCGGCGGATCGGGTGCGCGGCTCGTGCGACGAGTCGGTCTCAGAGCTCGGGATCGGCGATGTCGACCCGCACTGCGAGTGTATTGCGCGTGCCTGCGTGGCCGCCGGGGCGGCGCCCCCCGCCGCGGCGGCGTCGGCCCGCGACGGCCTCGGCGACGACGGATGCGCGCAACGAGGCCGTGACACGGGCGCCCCTCGCGTAGTCGAAGCGGATGAGCGCCCGCGCGCCGGGCGGCCCGTCGGCCCCCTCGAGCGGGACGGGCCCGAGCACCGCGTCGGGCGGCAGGTCGGGCACGTCCTCGCGCAGCGACGCGAGCGCACGGTCCACCGCCGCCGCGTCGCCGTCGAGGCGGGCGATGCGCGCGGCCGGCGGCAGGTGCAGCGGCAGACGCTCGGCGAGCTCCTGCCGCGCGTAGGCGGGCTGGGTCCACGACGCGAGCGCCCGCGCCACGGGCCCCGTGACGCCGACGAGGTGCACGGGGGCGCCCGGGGCCGCGAGCGCCGCCGCGTTCGACCACCAGCGCAGGCACGCCTCCCCCACGCGCAGATCCGGCGACTGCAGCATGCGCTCGCCGTCCAGCAGGATGACGGCGCGGTAGCCGCCGCGCGCCACCGGCTCCGCGCCGCGCGTGGCCACGACGAGGGCGGGCCGCTCGTCGACCTCGGTGACCGGGTGGGCGCCGTCCGACACGATCACGCGCGTGCCGGCGAAGGCCCGGCCCAGCTCGTCCGCGGTCCGCTCGCTGCCGGAGGAGGCCAGGCGCACGCGCACCGACGAGCACTTCGGGCACGCCCACGCGTGCGCCGACCGGCCGCACCAGCCGCACACCGGCACGGCCCCGCGGGAGCGGGCGTGCAGCGGACCGCCGCACGCCGCGCACCGGGCCGGCACGCGGCAGTCGGCGCAGACGAGGGAGGGCGCGTAGCCGGGCCGAGACACCTGCACGAGCACCGGACCGTGCGCGAGCGCCTCGCGCGCCGCCCGGAACGCCGCCGACGGCACGCGCGCGCCGCGCTCCCCCTCGTGCACGGGGCTCAGCACGACGTTCGGCACCGGCCGTCGCTGCTGCGGCGCCTCCTTCACCCAGTCGAGCTCGACGAGCCGCTGCACGTCGCTCGTGCGGGTGTGGCCGGCGAACAGCAGCGCGCAGCCGTCCAGCTCCTGCCGCACGAGGGCGGCGTCGCGCGCGTGCACGTAGGGCGCGAGCTGCTCCTCGAACAGCGTGTCGCCGTCGTCCCACAGCGCGACCAGGCCGGGATCGGCCACCGGCGCGTACACCGCCGAGCGGTTTCCCACCACGACGCACGGGGCCTCCTCGAGCGTGCGCAGGTAGCCCGCATAGCGCTCCGGCCCCGACTGCGCGGCGTCGTGGCGCACGATCGCCTCGGCAGGCACGAGGGGCGCGAGCGCGGCCTGCAGGCGGTCGAGGTCGCGGTGATCGGGTACGGCGAGGATCGCCGAGCGCCCGCGCGCGAGGGTGTCGGTCGCGGCCGCCGCGAGCAGCAGCGCCCAGGCGGGCAGCACGGCGTCACCGACCTCCACGAGGCCGGGCGGTGCGTCGACCGCCAGGCGCTCGCCCTGCGCGATCCGCTCGCCCAGCCCGGGGAACTCGCCGAGCGCGGCCGCGGCCCGCTCGCGGGCCCCGGCCGTGACCACCGGCGCGGCGGCGCGCGGCCCGGCCAGCCACGACTTCTCCGCCCGCACCATGCGCTTGGGCACCGCGAGGCGCAGGATGTCGGAGGCCGAGCCCGCGGCGCGATCGGCCACGCGGCGCGCGAGCCGGTAGAGCCGATCGGGCAGCACCGGCGCGGCCGACACGACGGCGTCGAGCTCCGACAGCGCGCGGTCGGCGTCGCTCTCGACGGCGCGCTCGACGACGAAGCCCTCGATCACCCGGCCCGCCGTGCGCAGCGGCGCCTTCACGCGCACGCCGGGCTGGGCCTGCTCCTCCAGCTCGGGCGGGATCGCGTAGTCGAACAGCCGGTCCAGCTGCGGCAGCGGCGAGTCGATGAGCACCCGCGCGACGGATCGCGGACCCCGCGCGGCGCGGCCGCCATCCGCGTCCGGCCGCGCGCCATCGGCGCCCCGGTCGGTGACCGGCTCCTGGTCGGGCGGCGCGGTCACGCCCTCAGAGCCCGGCGGCCCGGCGCAGCTCGTCGACGCGGTCGACGCGCTCCCACGTGAACTCGGGCAGCTCGCGCCCGAAGTGGCCGTAGGCCGCCGTCTGCGCGTAGATGGGCCGCAGCAGGTCGAGGTCGCGGATGATGGCCGCGGGGCGCAGGTCGAACACCTCGCGGATCGCCGAGATGATGGCCTCATCCGCCACCGCGCCCGTGCCGAACGACTCCACGTAGAGGCCCACGGGGTTCGCCTTGCCGATGGCGTACGCCACCTGCACCTCGAGGCGCTCGGCGAGCCCCGCCGCGACGGCGTTCTTCGCCACCCAGCGCATGGCGTAGGCCGCCGAGCGGTCGACCTTCGAGGGGTCCTTGCCGCTGAACGCGCCGCCGCCGTGCCGCGCCGCGCCGCCGTAGGTGTCGATGATGATCTTGCGCCCCGTCAGGCCCGCATCGGCCTTCGGGCCGCCGAGCACGAAGCTGCCGGAGGGGTTGATGTGCAGCTGCACACCCGAGGCGTCGAGGCCGGTCTCCTCGAGCACGGGCCGGATCACGACGCGCTCGACGGCGTCGGCGAGGTCGGCCTGCGAGATGTCCGGGTGGTGCTGCGTCGACAGGACCACCGTCTCGACCGTCTTCGGCGTCTGCCCGTCGTAGCCGAGCGTCACCTGCGTCTTGCCGTCGGGGCGCAGGAAGGCGAGCTCCCCCGACTTGCGCACCTTCGTGAGCCGCTCCGACATGCGGTGCGCGGCCCAGATGGCCATCGGCATGTACTCGGGCGTCTCGTTCGTGGCGTAGCCGAACATGATGCCCTGGTCGCCGGCTCCCTGGCGGTCGAGCTCGTCGCCCGACAGGCCACCGCGCTGCTCCTCCGACGACGTCACGCCGTCGCCGATCTCGCGCGACTGCTCGCCCACCGACACCGTGACGCCGCACGAATCGGCGTCGAAGCCCATCTCGCTCGAGGTGTAGCCGATGCCGCGGATGACGTCGCGGACGATCGACGAGATGTCGGCGTATCCCTCGGTGCGGATCTCGCCGGCGACGTGGACGAGGCCCGTCGTCACGAGCGTCTCGACGGCGACGCGCGCCCGCGGATCCTGCGCCAGCAGCGCGTCGAGCACGCTGTCGGAGATCTGATCGCAGATCTTGTCGGGGTGGCCCTCGGTGACGGACTCCGAGGTGAACAGGCGCAGGGTCATGATGCTCCGAGGGGAATGCGGCGGGATCGCGCCCGGTCGGGGGCGCGGCTCAGAAACAGGAACGGTGGTCGCCGTCCATGATGACAGCGACCACCGACTCCGATGGGATCACTCCACAGGACGAAGGCGCAGCTTGTCCTCGTGGATCTCGCGCAGCGCGATCGTGAGCGGCTTGTCCTGGATCTCCGAGTCGACGAGCGGGCCGACGTTGTCGAACAGGTTCCCCTCGTGCAGATCGGTGTAGTAGTCGTTGATCTGACGGGCGCGCTTGGCGCCGTAGATCACGAGCTGGTACTTCGAGTCGACTCGATCGAGCAGCTCGTCGATGGGCGGGTCGATGATGCCCTTGTTCTCAGCGGCCATGCGCGTCCTCCTGAATTCGCGATCCGAGCGGATCGAAAGCCTGTCCCCCGGCGCCGGGGCGCGCGGGTCCATCCGTCAATTCTACGACCTGGCGCGCGGCGTCGGCGACGACGTCGTTGACGACGAAGAAGTCGAACTCGCGCTGCGCCGCCAGCTCGACCTTCGCGGTGCGCAGGCGGCGCGCCCGCTCCTCCGCGTCCTCGGTGCCGCGGCCCACGAGCCGGTGCACCAGCTCGTCCCAGCTCGGCGGCAGCAGGAACACGAGCGTCGCGCTCGGATCGGTCGCCCTCACCTGGCGCGCGCCCTGCAGATCGATCTCGAGCAGCACGGTGTGGCCGGCCTCCAGCGCCTGCTGCACCGGTCCGCGCGGCGTGCCGTAGCGGTAGGCGTTGTGCACGGTGGCGTACTCGAGCAGCTCGCCGTCGGCGATCATCCGGTCGAACTCCGCGTCGTCGACGAAGTAGTAGTGCTCGCCGTGCACCTCCCCCGGCCGGGGCTTGCGCGTCGTGGCGCTCACGGAGAGGCGCACCTCGGGATAGTGGTCGCGGATGTACGTCGACACCGTGCCCTTGCCCACCGCCGTCGGGCCGGCGAGCACGATGAGCCGACTGCGACCGGGCCGGGGGCGCGGCTCGGGCATGCGGCGGTCGAGCCACGCGGCGAGGTCGGTGCGCTGGCGCGGCCCGAGGCCCCCGAGTCGCTTCACGGGCGAGATGCGCAGCTCGGCCAGGATGCGGTCGCGCTTGCCCTCGCCGATGGCGGGAAGGGCGGTCAGGAACTCCGTGACGCGCAGGGTGCCGGCGGGTGAGGCGGGATCGGCCACGGCGCGGCGCAGCACCTCCTGGGGCGTGACCACGCGCATGGCGATGTCGCGCTTCAGGCTCGCGCGGGCGCGCCGCGCGGCGACCGCCTTGCGCGAGGCGGCGGCGCGGTCGACCTCGGGGGGACGGCGTGCGTCGGTCATGTGTCTACTCCCCTGTCCGGTAGCGCTGTCCGGTACGCGGCGGCCGCGCCGCGGACCGCGTCGGCGACGCCCGCGGGCCCCGCCGACAGGATCGACCGGCTCTCCGCGGCCAGCACGCACGGGGCCATCGCCCCGAAGCGGGCGGCCAGATCACTCGGCACGGCGCCCTGGTGGCCGAACCCGGGCGCGAGGATCGGCGCGGGCGGGGCGAACGGCTCCAGTCCGACCTCGGCCCAGTCCACCGTCGCGCCGACGACGAGGCCGAGCGAGCCCCACTCGTCGCCGCTCACGGATGCCGCGTTGCGCGCGGCGACCTCCGCGACCACGCGGGCCGCGACCGTGCCGCCGTCCACGGCGGCGGACTGCAGCGCGCGCGCCTCCGGGTTGCTCGTGGCGGCGAGAACGAACACGCCCTTGCCCTCGCGGTAGGCGAGGTCGAACGTGCCCGTCAGCGCGCCGACACCCAGGTACGGGCTCGCCGTCAGCGCGTCGGCCTCGAGCGCGGCGCCCGGCCGCAGCCACGCCTCGGCGTAGGCGTCCATGGTGGAGCCGATGTCGCCCCGCTTGGCGTCGGCGATGACGATCAGCCCCGCCGCGCGCGCGGCCGCGATCACCTGCTCGAGGGCGGCGAGGCCGGCCGACCCGTGCCGCTCGAAGAACGACACCTGCGGCTTGACGACGCCGGTGCGGCCGGCGGCGGCCTCGACCACACGCAAGCCGAAGTCGCGCACGCCCTCGGCCGAGTCGTCCAGCCCCCACTCGCCCAGCAGGCCCGCGTGCGGGTCGATCCCCACGCACAGGCGTCCGCGCGACGCGATCGTCTCGCGCACGCGGGCGCCGAAGGACTGCACCATCAGGCGCCCACCCGGGCCGCGCGGTCGGCGGCGTACTCCTGCAGGCTCTTCACCTCGTAGCCCGCGCGCGTGGCGTCCATCGCGCTCACCGCGGCGCCGAGGGTGACGATCGTCGTGAACAGCGCCTTGTCGGCCGCCACGGCGGCGGCGCGGATCTCGTAGCCGTCGGCGCGTGCCGACATGCCGCTCGGCGTGTTCACCACGATGTCGATGGCGCCCTCGTTGATGAGGTCGACGACGTTCTTCTGACCCGAGTCCTGCGTCTCGCTGTACTTCGCGACCACCTCGGCGGGGATGCCGTTGCGCACGAGGATCTCGGCCGTGCCCTCGGTCGCGTACAGGCGGAAGCCCAGCTGGTGCAGGCGGTGCGCCGGCAGGATGACGTCGCGCTTGTCGTCGTCGGCCACCGAGATGAACACGGATCCCTCGGACGGCACGCCGCCGTAGGCCGCCGACTGGCTCTTGGCGAACGCGATCGGGAAGTTCCGGTCGATGCCCATCGCCTCGCCCGTGGAGCGCATCTCGGGGCCGAGCACGGAGTCGACGACCTTGCCGTCCTTCGTCCGGAAGCGCTTGAACGGCAGCACGGCCTCCTTGACGGAGACCGGCGAATCGGCGGGCACGACCGACCCGTCCCGTGCCGGCAGCAGGCCCTCGGCCTTCAGCTGCGCGATCGTCGCGCCGGCCATGATGCGGCTGGCCGCCTGCGCCATCGGCAGGCCGAGCGCCTTCGACACGAACGGCACCGTGCGGCTGGCGCGCGGGTTGGCCTCGATGACGTAGAGCACGCCGGCGCTGATCGCGAACTGCACGTTGAGCAGCCCGCGCACGCCCACGCCCTCGGCGATGGCGCGGGTCGCCTCGCGCACGCGGTCGATCTCGCCCTTGCCGAGCGACATCGGCGGCAGCGCGCAGCTCGAGTCGCCGGAGTGGATGCCGGCCTCCTCGAGGTGCTCCATCACGCCGCCCACGTAGAGGTCGTCGCCGTCGAACAGCGCGTCGACGTCGATCTCCACCGCGTCGTCGAGGAAGCGGTCCACGAGCAGCGGCGCGTCCGGTCCGATGATCGCGTGCTCCGCGATCCGCGCGAAGTAGTCGCGCAGGTTCGCCGTGTCGTAGACGATCTCCATGCCGCGGCCGCCGAGCACGAACGACGGGCGCACGAGCACGGGGTAGCCGATCTCCTCGGCGATGCGCACGGCCTCGGCCTCGTCGGTGGCCGTGCCGTTGCGGGGCGCCATGAGGCCGCCGCGCTCCAGGATCTCGCCGAACAGCTTGCGGTCCTCGGCCAGGTCGATGGCCGCGGGGCTCGTGCCGAGGATGCGGAAGCCGGCCTCCTCGATGCCCTTGGCCAGGCCGAGCGGGGTCTGGCCGCCGAGCTGGCAGATGACGCCGTAGATCTCGCCCGAGGCCGCCTCGGCGTGCAGCACCTCGAGCACGTCCTCGAGCGTGAGCGGCTCGAAGTAGAGGCGGTCGGACGTGTCGTAGTCGGTCGAGACCGTCTCGGGGTTGCAGTTGATCATCACGGTCTCGAAGCCCGCGGCGCCGAGCGCGAACGACGCCTGCACGCACGAGTAGTCGAACTCGACGCCCTGGCCGATGCGGTTGGGGCCCGAGCCGATGATGACGACCTTGCGCCGATCGGACGGCGTGACCTCGGTCTCGAGGTCGTACGACGAGTAGTGGTACGGCGTGAGGGCAGGGAACTCGCCGGCGCACGTGTCGACCGTCTTGAACACCGGGCGCAGCCCGAGGCCGTGGCGGACGCCGCGCACCTCGGCCTCGCCGACCCCGCGCAGCTGCGCGATCTGGGCGTCCGAGAAGCCGTGCTCCTTCGCCAGGCGCAGCACGCGCTCGTCGAGCTCGGGCGCCTCGGCGACGAGGCTCGCGACCTCGTTGATCAGCACGATCTGGTCGAGGAACCAGGGGTCGATCTTCGTGGACTCGAACACCTGCTCCACCGTCGCGCCGAGGCGCAGCGCCTGCTGCACGTCGACGATGCGGCCGTCGGTGGGCGTGCGGATCGACTCGAGCAGCTCGTCGACCGAGCGCGTCTGCTCGCCCCAGTGGAACGACGAGCCGCGCTTCTCGACCGAGCGCAGGGCCTTCTGCAGGGCCGTGGCGTAGTTGCGGCCGATCGCCATGGCCTCGCCGACCGACTTCATGGCCGTCGTGAGCGTGGGGTCGGCGGCCGGGAACTTCTCGAACGCGAAGCGCGGCACCTTGACGACGACGTAGTCGAGGGTCGGCTCGAACGACGCCGGCGTGACCTTCGTGATGTCGTTGGGCACCTCGTCGAGGCGGTAGCCGAGCGCGAGCTTGGCCGCCAGCTTGGCGATGGGGAAGCCCGTCGCCTTCGACGCGAGCGCCGACGAGCGCGAGACGCGCGGGTTCATCTCGATGACGATGATCCGCCCGTTCTCGGGGTTCACGGCGAACTGGATGTTGCAGCCGCCGGTGTCCACGCCCACGGCGCGGATGATGTCGATGCCGATGTCGCGCAGCTTCTGGTACTCGCGGTCGGTCAGCGTCAGCGCCGGGGCGACCGTGATCGAGTCGCCCGTGTGCACGCCGACCGGGTCGACGTTCTCGATCGAGCAGACGACGACCGTGTTGTCGGCCGTGTCGCGCATGAGCTCGAGCTCGTACTCCTTCCAGCCGAGGATCGACTCCTCCAGGAGCACCTCGGTCGTGGTCGACTCGCGCAGGCCCTGTCCGGCCATGCGGCGCAGCTCCTCCTCGTCGTGCGCGAAGCCCGAGCCGAGCCCGCCCATCGTGAACGAGGGGCGCACGACGAGCGGGTAGCCCAGCTCGTCGGCCGCCGCGAGCACCTCGTCCATCGTGTGCGCGATGGCGCTGCGGGCCACGTCGGCGCCCGCGTCGAGCACGAGCTGCTTGAAGACCTGGCGGTCCTCGCCCTTGCGGATGGCCTCGACCTTCGCGCCGATCAGCTCGACGTCGTACTTCTCGAGGATGCCGCGCTCGTGCAGCGCCATGGCGGCGTTGAGCGCCGTCTGGCCGCCGAGGGTCGGCAGGATCGCGTCGGGGCGCTCCTTGGCGATGATCGTCTCGATGACCTCCGGGGTGATCGGCTCGACGTAGGTCGCGTCCGCGAAGTCCGGGTCGGTCATGATCGTGGCCGGGTTGGAGTTCACGAGGATGACGCGCACGCCCTCCTCGCGCAGCACGCGGCACGCCTGGGTGCCCGAGTAGTCGAACTCGCAGGCCTGGCCGATGACGATCGGGCCCGATCCGATGACGAGGACGGAGTGGATGTCGTCGCGCTTAGGCATTGGCGTCCTTCTTGCCGAGGTGGTCGATCACCATGGCCTGGAAACGGTCGAAGAGGTAGTTGGCGTCGTGCGGGCCGCCGGCCGCCTCGGGGTGGTACTGCACCGAGAAGGCCGGGATGTCGAGGGCGCGCAGGCCCTCCACGACGTCGTCGTTGAGGTCGACGTGGCTCACCTCGACGCGGCCGAAGCCGGCCGGGCTGTCGAAGGGCCCGTCGAGGGGCGCGTCCACCGCGAAGCCGTGGTTGTGCGCGGTGATCTCGACCTTGCCCGTGGTGCGGTCGAGCACGGGCTGGTTGATGCCGCGGTGCCCGTACGGCAGCTTGTAGGTGCCCAGGCCCAGGGCGCGCCCGAGCAGCTGGTTGCCGAAGCAGATGCCGAAGAACGGCAGCCCGTCGCGCAGCGCGTCCTGCAGCAGCGCGACGTGCGCATCGGAGGCGGCGGGATCGCCCGGCCCGTTCGAGTAGAAGACGGCGACGGGATCGATCGCCTTGAGCTCGGCGAACGTCACGGACTGCGGCAGCACGTGCACCTCGAACCCGCGGCGCGCGAGGTTCTCGACCGTGGCCTGCTTGATGCCGAGGTCGATGACGGCGAGGTTGCCGATCTTCTCCCCCACCGCGGGTGTCACCGTCGCGGCGTCCACCGACACCTCGGCCGACAGGTTCTGGCCGCTCATCTGCGGCGCCTCCGAGACGATCCGCAGCTGCTCCTGCGGGTCGAGCGCCGCGGCCTCGCCCGAGAAGATCGCGCCGCGCATGGATCCGTCGGAGCGGATGTGGCGGGTCACGGCTCGGGTGTCGATGCCGGCGATGCCGACGATCCCGTCGCGCGTGAGGGCGTCGTCGAGCGACTCCTCGGCGCGCCAGCTCGACACGACGCGGGACGGGTCGCGCACGATGTAGCCGGCGACCCAGACGCGACGCGACTCGGGGTCCTCGGTGTTCACGCCGGTGTTGCCGATGTGCGGGGCGGTCTGGAGGACGATCTGGCCGGCGTAGGACGGGTCGGTCAGGGTCTCCTGGTACCCCGTCATGCCGGTGGTGAAGACGACCTCGCCCACGGTGGTGCCGCGCGCGCCGTACGCGGTGCCGGGGAAGCGGGACCCGTCCTCGAGGACGAGCACGGCCGGCTCGCGGTCGAGCAGCGAGCGGATGGCGGTGTTGGCGGTCACAGGGATGCTCCTGTCGTGGTGGTGCGCAGGTCCTCGATCGCCGCGACGAGCGCGTCGGGGTCGGAGGACTGCAGGCGGAGATAGCTGTCGACGACCGTGCCGTCGTCGGTGGTCCACGCGATCAGCACGAGGCCGTCGCGCTCCACGACGCGGTCGATCGTCCAGGTGGCGCGGCCGGCGCCGACGAGGCGGGAGGCCGCGAGGAAGACCGTCGGGGCGCCGGGCATGTCGAGCGCGAGCCCCTCGGTGGTGACGGTGGCGGTGACCTTCGCACGGAAGCCGAGGTGCGGCAGCGCCAGGCGCTGCAGCGGCTCGTCGTGCGCCGTGGTGGCCACGTACAGGCCGCCGAAGGCGGCGACCTCGGTGCCGGAAGCCGGGCCGAACGGCACGCCCAGGGCGGCCGCGGCGCGGGATCGTCGTCGCCAGCTGCGCCACATGCCGAACAGCGCGAGGGCGATGAGGGCCGCGAGGAGCGCGAGCCCCGGCACGTACGCCATGACGTCGTCCATCAGCGGGCCACCTCCACGAGCTCTCCGTCGGCGAGCGTCGGCGCGCCGCGGTGGATCGTCCACACGACGCGGCCGGGCAACTCGCGGCCGAGGTAGGGCGAGTTCACGCTGCGGCCGCGCAGGTCGGCCTCGGTGAACGCGCCGCCGGCGGACGGGTCGTACAGCGTCAGCTCGGCGGGCGCCCCGGCGACCAGGTCGGTGCCGTGGCCCTCGAGGCCGCCGATGCGCGCGGGCGCCTTCGACAGCACGCGCGCGACGCCGTCCCAGTCGAGCAGCCCGGTGCGCACCATCGTCTCGTCGACCACGCGCAGCGCGCTCTCCAGCCCCACCATGCCATGGGCCGCCGCCTGCCACTCGCAGGCCTTCGCCTCGTGCGGGTGCGGCGCGTGGTCGGTGGCGACGATGTCGATCGTGCCGTCGGCGAGGCCCTCGCGGACCGCCTGCACGTCCTCCTCGCGGCGCAGCGGCGGGTTGACCTTGTACCGGGCGTCGTAGCCGCGCACGAGCTCGTCGGTGAGCAGCAGGTGGTGGGGCGTGACCTCGGCGGTGACGGCGATGCCACGCCTCTTGGCCCAGCGGATGATGTCGACGGAGCCCGCGGTCGACAGGTGGCACACGTGCAGCCGCGAGCCGACGTGCTCGGCCAGCAGCACGTCGCGGGCGATGATCGACTCCTCGGCGACGGCGGGCCAGCCGGCGAGCCCGAGCTCGGCCGACACGACGCCCTCGTTCATCTGGGCGCCCTCCGTGAGGCGCGGGTCCTGCGCGTGCTGCGCGACGACGCCGCCGAACGCCTTCACGTACTCGAGCGCGCGGCGCATGATGAGCGGGTCCCACACGCAGAAGCCGTCGTCGCTGAACACGCGCACGCGGGCGCGGGACGAGGCCATCGCGCCGAGCTCGGCGAGCCGCTCGCCCTTCTGCCCGACCGTGACGGCGCCGATGGGCTGCACGGTCGCGTAGCCGGCGGCCTCGCCGAGGGCGAGCACCTGCTCGACGACGCCCGCCGTGTCGGCCACGGGGCTCGTGTTGGGCATGGCGAAGACGGCGGTGAAGCCGCCCGCGGCGGCGGCGCGCGTGCCCGTGAGCACGGTCTCGCTCGCCTCGGCGCCCGGCTCGCGCAGGTGCGTGTGCAGGTCGACGAGGCCGGGCAGCGCCACGAGCCCCTCCGCATCGATGACCGTCGCCCCGGCGCGCGACAGACCCGTGCCGACCTCCGCGATCCGGCCGTCCTCGATGATCAGGTCGGCGCGTGCGCCGCCCTCGATCGCCGCTCCGGTGATGAGGAGCACCTCGCTCATCGCTCCTCCTCCGTCGTCCGCTCGCCCGTCAGCAGCAGGTAGAGCACCGCCATGCGCACCGAGACGCCGTTCGCCACCTGCTCGAGCACGGT
This sequence comes from Microbacterium sp. FG3, assembly GCF_057809335.1. Taxonomy (NCBI): domain Bacteria; kingdom Bacillati; phylum Actinomycetota; class Actinomycetes; order Micrococcales; family Microbacteriaceae; genus Microbacterium; species Microbacterium sp. FG3. The sequence goes on from NZ_JBMDJT010000002.1 coordinate 12,875, forward strand.
CGAGCGCGGCGAGTCGGCAGCGGCTGCGCTGATCTCCATGCCCCGGTTCATGGGACCCGGGTGCATCACAATCGTATCCGCCGGCAGCTGTGCCAGGCGCACGGGGTCGAGCCCCCACCTGCGCGAATACTCCCGTTCAGACGGGAAATAGGCCGCGTTCATGCGCTCCAGCTGGATCCGGAGCAGCATGACCGAGTCCGGCCCCTCGGCGATCGCCTCGTCGAGGTCGTACCGCACGGTCGCCGGCCAGGCCGACAGGTCCTGCGGCAGCAGCGTGGGCGGCGCGACGAGCGTGACGTGCGCGCCGAGCGTCGTGAGCAGCCAGACGTTGGATCGCGCGACGCGCGAGTGCAGGATGTCGCCGACGATCGCGACGCGCACGCCCTCGAGGTCGCGACCGCGGCTGGCGGCGCCGTGGACGCGGCGGCGCAGCGTGAACGCGTCGAGCAGGGCCTGCGTGGGGTGCTCGTGCGTGCCGTCGCCGGCGTTGACGACGCCCGCGGTGATCCAGCCGCTCGTCGCGAGGGTGTGCGGCGCGCCGGACGCCCCGTGGCGGATCACGACGGCGTCGGCGCCCATCGCCTGCAGCGTCTGCGCCGTGTCCTGCAGGCTCTCGCCCTTCGAGACGCTCGAGCCCTTCGCGGCGAAGTTGATGACGTCGGCCGAGAGCCGCTTCGCGGCCGCTTCGAACGAGATGCGCGTGCGCGTGGAGTCCTCGAAGAAGAGGTTCACGACGGTGCGGCCGCGCAGGGTCGGCAGCTTCTTGACCTCGCGCCCCTGGGTGGCGGCCATGTCCTCGGCCACGTCGAGGATCCGGATCGCCTCGTCGCGCGCGAGTGTCTGGGTGTCGAGCAGGTGCCTCATCGTGCCTCCTCGATCGTGACCTCGTCGGCGCCGTCGATCTCCGCCAGGCGCACGTTCACCCGCTCGGCGCGTGCCGATGGCAGGTTCTTGCCGACGAAGTCGGGCCGGATCGGCAGCTCGCGGTGACCCCGGTCCACGAGGATCGCGAGGCGCACGGCGGCGGGCCGGCCGATGTCCTTGAGCGCGTCGAGCGCCGCGCCGATGCTGCGGCCCGAGAAGAGCACGTCGTCGACGAGCACGACGACGCGGCCGTCGATCCCGCCGTCGGGGATCTCGGTGGGGCGCGGGGCGCGCGTCGGCTGGTGCGCCAGGTCGTCGCGGTACATCGTCACGTCGAGGGCGCCGGTCGGGACGGGCGCACCTCCGAAGCGCTCGATGAGCGCGGCGAGCCGTCGGGCCAGGAACACGCCGCGGGTGGGGATGCCCAGCAGGACGAGATCGTCGGGGCCGCGATTCGCCTCGAGGATCTCATGGGCGATCCGGGTGAGAGCCCGGCTGATATCGGCTTCTGCAAGCACGGCACGCGTACTCATCCGCCGCTCCCTTCTCCGCCTCACGGGACGGTGTTAAAGGTGCACGTTCTGTCGAGTCTAGCGGGGTCCGCCTGGTCGCTTGCGGCCCCGCAGCGTGCGAGACGAAATCAAGAACGCGCGATGCGCGCGAGCACGCCGTGCACGAAGGCGGGCGAGTCGTCCGTCGACAGCTCCTTCGCGAGCTCCACGGCCTCGTCGATCGCGACGGCCGTCGGGACCTCGTCGTTGTAGAGGATCTCCCACGCCGCGATCCGCAGCAGGGCGCGGTCGACCGCCGGCATGCGCTCGAGCTTCCAGTCGCGGCTGTGCGTGGCGATCTGCTCGTCGATCTCGTCGCGGTGGTCGATCACCCCGTCCACGATCTCGCGGGCGTACAGCCACGACGCCTGCCGAGCCGGCTCGCTCGCGGCGCGCTTGGCCTCGGCGGCCAGGGCGACGGGGATCGCGTCGCCGCGCACGTCCGCGGCGAAGAGGATGTCGAGGGCGCGCTTGCGCGCCTTGGTGCGTGCCGACAACTCAGTCGTTCACGCGGCCGAGGTAGTCGCCCGTGCGGGTGTCGACCTTGACCTTGGTGCCGGCGTCCACGAAGAGCGGGACCTGGATCTCGGCGCCGGTCTCGACCGTCGCGGGCTTCGTGCCGGCGTTCGAGCGGTCGCCCTGCAGGCCGGGCTCGGTGTACGTGATCTCGAGCACGACCGACGGCGGCATGTCGATGTACAGCGGCGTGCCGTCGTGCATCGCGATGGTGACGTTCATGTTCTCGAGGAGGAACCGCGAGGCGTCGCCGACGACGGTGGCGGGGACGTTGATCTGGTCGTAGTCCTTCACGTCCATGAAGACGAACGACTCGCCGTCGGTGTACAGGTACTGGTAGTCGCTGCGGTCGACGTTCTGGATGTCGACCTTGGCGCCCGCGTTGAAGGTCTTGTCGACGACCTTGCCGCTGACGACGTTCTTCAGCTTGGTGCGCACGAAGGCGCCGCCCTTGCCGGGCTTGACGTGCTGGAACTCGATGACGCTCCAGAGCTGCCCGTCGATGGACAGCACGACGCCGTTCTTGATGTCTGCGGTGGATGCCATGGAATGAGTTCCGTTTCGTGTGATGTGAAGCTGCGGGGGCGCGGCGGCCCGACGGACGATTCTATCGGGTCGCCGGCGCCGCTTGCTGAGGGCGGCCCGACGGACGCCTACAGGCGGACGGTGGTCGCCTTCCGGATGCCCGGCTGCTGCTCCTCGCCGATCTCCTGGTACGCCGCGAACAGCAGGGACTCGTCGGGCGCCTGCAGCACGGTCGGCTTCGCGATGTCGTCCAGCACGATGAAGCGCAGCATGTCGCCGCGGGTCTTCTTGTCGCGCTTCATGGTGGCCAGCAGCTGCGCCCAGGCGCCCATCCGGTAGGTCGTGGGCAGCCCGAGCGACGTGAGGATCGCGCGGTGCCGGTCGACCGCCTCGTCCGAGAGCCGCCCGGCCAGGCGCGACACCTCGGCGGCGAACATCATGCCGATCGAGATCGCGGCGCCGTGCCGCCACTGGTAGCGCTCGGCGTGCTCGATCGCGTGCCCGAGCGTGTGGCCGTAGTTCAGGATCTCGCGCAGGCCGGCCTCGCGGAAGTCCTCGCCCACGACGTCGGCCTTCATGCGGATGGCCAGCTCGATGCACCGCCGGAACTCGGCGCTCGCCACGTCGACGGCGCGCTCGGGATCGGCCTCGACGATCTCGAGGATCTCGGGGTAGCGGATGAAGCCGGCCTTGACGACCTCGGCGAAGCCGGCGACGACCTCGTTGCGGGGCAGGGTGGCGAGCAGCTCGAGGTCGCAGAGCACGGCGTGCGGGGCCCAGAACGCGCCGACGAGGTTCTTGCCCTCGGTCGTGTTGACGCCCGTCTTCCCGCCCACGGCCGCGTCGACCATGCCCAGCACCGTCGTCGGCACCTGCACGACCGCGACGCCGCGCAGCCAGGTCGCGGCGACGAAGCCCGCGACGTCGGTGACCGCGCCGCCGCCGAGGCCGATCACGGCGTCGGAGCGCGTGAAGTCGGCCTGCCCCATGATCTGCCAGCAGAACGCCGCGACCTCGATCCGCTTGCCACTCTCGGCGTCGGGGATCTCGGCCAGCAGCACCTCCCGCTCGCCCAGCAGGCTCTCGCGCAGCGCCTCGGCCTCGCGCTGCAGCGTGGGCGCGTGGATCACGAGCACCTTGCGCGCGGCGGGCGGCAGCGCCGCGCCGAGCCGGTCGCGCACCCCGTGCCCGATCGTGATCTCGTACCCCGGCGTGCCACTCACGGCGATCGTGGTGATGTCGGTCATCTCACTCCTCCCGGGCGCCGGGGACGATCCCCTCGGCGCGCGCCCATGCGACGATCTCGTCGACCACCGCCTGCATCGGCCGCCCGGAGGTGTCCAGGCGCACCGTCGCGACGGCGTCGTACACCGGCCGGCGCTCGTCGCGGATGCGGATCCACTCCGCGACCGGATCGCGGTCCTCCCCGTTCAGCAGCGGGCGCTTCTGCCCGCGGATCCGCCCCGCCACGGCGTCATCGGCCACGTCGAGCAGCACGACGGGAAGCCCCGTCAGCGCCTCGCGCGTGCCGGGGTGCAGCGGCGCTCCCCCGCCCAGCGCGACGATCCCGCCGGCGCCCAGCGCGCGCAGCACCGTGTCGTGCTCGATCGCGCGGAACGCGCTCTCGCCGCGGCGCTCGAAGATCTGCGTGATCGGCCCGTGCTCCTGCACGATCACCGAGTCGGTGTCGGTGAAGCCGAGGCCGAGGGCCTTCGCCACGCGCCGGCCCACGCTCGACTTGCCGGCTCCCATCGGACCGACGAGCACGACGACGGGCACGGCCCGCGGCTCAGGAGAGCCCATCGCCCGCGGTGCCCTCGTCGACCAGGGGGTCGTCGTGCCCCAGGGCGTCGTCCTCGCTCGTCCGGAGGTTCGCGGGGATGGCGGCGACGTACGCGCCGAGGTTGCGGCGCGTCTCGGCCACCGAGTCTCCCCCGAACTTCTCGAGCACCGCCTCGGCCAGCACGAGGGCGACCATGGCCTCGGCGACGACGCCGGCGGCGGGCACGGCGCACACATCGGAGCGCTGGTGATGCGCGGAGGCCTCCTCGCCGGAGGCGACGTCGACCGTGCGCAGCGCGCGCGGCACGGTCGCGATCGGCTTCATCCCGGCCCGCACGCGCAGCGGCGTGCCCGTCGACATGCCGCCCTCGGTGCCGCCGGCTCGTCCCGAGGCGCGCCCGATGGCGTCGCCGCCGGCGATGAGCTCGTCGTGCGCCTGCGAGCCGCGGCGCGTTGTCGTGAGGAATCCGTCGCCCACCTCCACGCCCTTGATCGCCTGGATGCTCATGAGCGCCTGCGCGAGGCGGCCGTCGAGGCGGCGGTCCCAGTGCACGTGCGATCCGAGCCCGGGCGGCAGGCCGTACGCGAGCACCTCGACGATCCCGCCGAGTGTGTCGCCGGCCTTGCGCGCGTCGTCGACCTCGGCGACCATCGCCGCGCTCGTGGCGGCGTCGAAGCAGCGCAGCGGATCGGCATCGAGACGGTCGACGTCGTCCGGCACGGGCAGCGGCGACCCCTCGGGCACGCGCACCGGCCCGATCGAGAGGGTGTGGCTCACGAGCCGGATGCCGAGCTCCCCCAGGAACGCGCGGGCAACCGCGCCGAGGGCGACGCGGGCGGCCGTCTCGCGGGCGCTGGCGCGCTCCAGCACGGGGCGCGCCTCGTCGAAGCCGTACTTCTGCATGCCCACGAGATCCGCGTGCCCCGGGCGGGGCCGCGTGAGCGCGGCGCCGCGGCCGCGCGACTTCTCCGTGAGCTCCACCGGCGCGGGGCTCATCACCTCGGTCCACTTGGGCCACTCGGTGTTGCCGATCCGCAGCGCGATCGGGCTGCCGAGCGTGAGGCCGTGCCGCACGCCGCCCGAGATCGTCAGCTCGTCCTGCTCGAACTTCATGCGCGAGCCGCGGCCGTAGCCCAGCTTGCGGCGCTGCAGATCGGCCTGGATCTGCTCGGCCAGGATCGGGACGCCGGCGGGCATTCCCTCCATGACGGCGATGAGTTCGGGGCCGTGCGATTCGCCGGCCGTGAGCACGCGGAGCATGCTCCCTAGTCTCCCATGGCGGCGCGCATCGCCTCGACGACCGCGTCCTCGCGCGGCAGGGGCTCGTCCACGTCGCCCGAGGTGAACACGCGCACCTGCAGCACGGCCTGGTGCAGGAGCATGCCGAGGCCGGAGACGGCGCGCGCCTCCCAGCGCGTCGCGAGCGGCGACGGCCACGGGCTGTACGCCACGTCGAACAGCGCACCGCCCGAGCCGGCGATCCGGTCGAGCTGCGCGGCCGGGAGGGAGGCGCCGCCGGGCAGCGTCGAGATCGTGAGCTCGGCCGAGCCCGAGACCTCGCCGAACGACGTCGCCGCGACCGAGAGGCCGAGCCGCTCCCCCAGCGCGACGAGCGCCGCGGCGCGCTCGGGCCGGCGGGCGACGATCGTCGCCCGCTCCGCGCCCCGCTCCGCGACGGCGACGAGGGCCGACGCGCCCGTGGCCCCGGCGCCGAGGATCCGCACGGCGCGCGCCGCGCCGAGGCCGGCCTCGTCGAGGGCGCGGACGATGCCGCCGACGTCGGTGTTCCAGCCGCGCGGCCCGCCGTCGCCGAGCAGCAGCGTGTTCACGGCGCCCGTGAGCTCGGCGCGCCGGTCGCGACGGACGGTGGCCGCGAAGGCGCGCTCCTTGCCGGGCATCGTCACGGCGAGCCCGCGGAACGACGCGTCGAGCGACGCGAGCTGCGCGTCGAACGAGGCCGCATCGACCCGTCGCCGCTCGAAGCTCCAGTCCAGACCCAGCGCGCGGTACGCCGCGAGGTGCAGCTGCGGCGAGCGGCTGTGCGCGATCGGGTCGCCCCAGACCTCGAGGCGCGTGCCGGTCAGCATCCGTAGTCGGGGTTCTCGGCGCACCACTGCCGCAGCTGCGCGACGCCCTCCTCGTGCTCGGCCAGCGTCTCGCTGAACGTCGACTCGCCGGGATCGAGGTTGACGGCGGTGAAGTAGAGCCAGGGCCCGTCCGCCGGGTGCATCGCCGCGTCGATCGCGAGGTCGCCGGGGTTCGCGATCGGCCCGACCGGCAGCCCGGGGTGCACGTAGGTGTTCCACGGGTTGTCGTCGGTCAGGGCCTCCTCCGAGCTCCACACCTCGCCGGCGTGGATCTCGCCGACGCCGTACTGCGCCGTGGAGTCCATCTCGAGCTTGCCGCCCGTCTCCTGGTTGCTCGGATCCAGGCGGTTCTGGATGACGCGCGAGACGCGGTAGTAGTCCTCCTCGAAGCGCCCCTCGCGCTCGATGATCGACGCGATCGTGAGGATGCGCTGTCGATCCTGCTCCGGGACGCCGGCCGCGTCGAGCGACTGGACGGTGCGGTCGACGAGCGTGCGGATCACGTCCTGCGCCGTGACGTCGGGGCCGAACGTGTAGGTCGCCGGGAAGAGCCAGCCCTCGAGGCTGTCGGCCTCGACGCCGTACGCACGGGGATCCGCGACGGCGGCCTGGAGCTCCTCGATCGGCATCTCGAGCCCGTCGGCGAGGATCGGCAGGGTCGCCTCGACCGTGAGGCCCTCGCGCAGCTGGGCGGTGTCCTCGAGCTTGTTCTCGGGGTCCTCGAGCGCCTCGAGCACCGCCTCGGACGTCATCCTCTCCTGCAGCCGGTAGGTGCCGGGGTAGAACGTGGGCGACTTGCTCTCGCGGATCAGGTAGTCGTAGAAGGAGCCCGACTTCAGCGTGACGCCCGCCTCGTGCAGCTTCGGGGAGATGGACGAGCCGGTGTCGCCCTCCTCGATCGTGAACAGCACCTCGCCCGTCGCCTCGCCCGGCTCGTAGTCGTCGGGGCCGTCGAAGCCCAGCTGCTCGGCGATCCGGTCGCCGTACTGGTTCCACACCCACCAGCCACCGGCGGCGATACCGCCGAGGATGACCGCGACGATGAGGAACGCGATGAGGCAGCCGAGCCCGCGACGCCTGCGCCGGGGCGGCTCCGGCTCCCCGAAGAGGTCGTCGAGCGAGCCGTCCGCGCCCGCCTGCTCGTGCGTGTCGCCGCTCGCGGCCTCGGCCAGCGTGGTGCGCGACGCCGGACGGGCGTCGTGCGCCTCCGTGTCGGCGTCCACCTCGGTCGGCCGCGCGCCGTCCCCGTCCTCGGCCGGCCGCGGCGCGCTTCGTGCCGCGGCGGGGTGCGCCTCCGCCGCGGCGCCGGTCTGCGCGTCCGCGGCGGCGGTGTGTTCCTCCGGGCGCGCCGACGCCGTGCGCCCCGCGGCGTCCTCCGTCGTCTCGGCGTCGGCCGGCACGCCCATGGCCCCCGTCCCGGCGCGGCGTGCCTCACGGAGCGCGCGACGCGACAGGGGGCGCGGCGCGTCCGATTCGGGGGTCTCGGGCATGCGGATCTACTCCTGGATCGACGGGACCGGCTCACCGGCGGGTAACCCGGTGCGCTTCTCGCTGTCGACGGCATGCTGCAGCAGCACCACGGCGGCGACCTGATCCACCATGCTACGAGAACCCTTCTGGCTTCGCCCGGACTGGCGCAGTGCCGCGTGGGCCGTCACCGTGCTGAGGCGCTCGTCCACGAGGCGCACGGGGCGCTCGTCGCGGGCGGCGAGCTCGGCCGCGAAGGCGCGGGCGTCGGCGGTCGACGGCGTGTCCTCGCCCCGCAGGTTCAGCGGCAGGCCCACCACGTACTCGAGGGGATCGTGCTCGCGCGCGAGCTCGAGGATCCGCGCGATCGACCCCTCCGAGCGGGGCACCGTCTCGACGGGGACGGCGAGCATGCCGTCGGCGTCGCAGCGCGCCACGCCGACGCGGGCGCGGCCCACGTCGATGCCGAGCCGCACCCCGCGACGGAACTCCGCCACGCCTACAGCGCCTCCACCGCGGCGCGCACGGCGTCGAGCGCCGCGGGGATCGCCGCGGCGTCCTGCCCGCCACCCTGGGCGAGGTCGTCCTTGCCGCCGCCGCCTCCGCCGAGCGTCGTCGACGCGGTGCGCACGAGCGCCCCGGCCTTCGCGCCCGCGCCGCGGGCGGCGTCGTTCGTCGCGACGACGACCACGGGGCGGCCGTTCGCCGTGCCGGCCAGCGCCACGACGGCCGGCTCCGACCCCAGGCGCTCGCGCACCTGCGTGACGAGCGAGCGCACGTCGTCCGCCGATCCGACCGCACCGAGGTCCTGCGCCACGAGCGTCACGCGCCCGGCGCGCTTCGCCCCGGCGACGAGCTCGGGCACTCGCTGCTGCAACGCCTGCGCCTCGTACTGGGCGATCCGCTTCTCGGCCGCCTTGAGGCTCGCCGACAGCTCCGCCACGCGCGTGGCGAGCTGGTCCTTCGGGGTCTTCAGCGCGTTCGTCAGCTCGGCCACGAGCGCCCGCTCGCGCGTGAGCTCGCGGAACGCGTCGAGCCCGACGAGCGCCTCCACGCGGCGGTTGGACGCACCGACCGACGACTCGCCGATGAGCGAGATGAGGCCGATCTCGGCGCTCGAGCCCACGTGCGTGCCGCCGCAGAGCTCGCGCGACCAGGGGCCGCCGATGTCGACCATGCGCACCGTCTCGCCGTACTTCTCGCCGAACAGCGCCATGGCGCCCGCGGCCTTCGCCTCGTCCAGCGACATGACGCGCGTGGTGACCTCGAGGTTGTCGCGCACGGCGTTGTTGGCGATCTCCTCGACCTCGCTCTTCGTGGCGTCCGAGAGCGCCTGACCCCACGAGAAGTCGAAGCGCAGGTAGCCGGCGCGGTTGAGCGATCCGGCCTGCGTCGCGCCCTTGCCGAGCGTGTCGCGCAGCGCGGCGTGCACGAGGTGCGTGGCCGAGTGCGCCTGCTGTGCGGCGCGCCGGTTGACGGCGTCGACGACGGTCGTGGCCGCGGCTCCCACGCCCACCTCGCCGCGCGTGACCTCGACCGTGTGGCTGACGAGGCCCGCCACGGGGCGCTGCACGTCGAGCACCTCGAGCTCGAAGCCGGGGCCGACGATGGTGCCCTTGTCGGCCACCTGGCCGCCCGACTCGGCGTACAGCGCCGTCTCGGCGAGGATGACCTCGGCGATCTCGCCCTGCGTGGCGCGCGGCACGGGCGCGCCGTTCACGATGACGCCCAGCACGCTCGACTCGGTCTCGAGGTCGGTGTAGCCGGTGAAGACGGTCTCGCCCTGCGCCCGGAACTCGCGGTACACGCTCACGTCGGCGATCGCGCGCTTGCGCGCCTTGGCGTCGTCCTTTGCGCGGCGCTTCTGCTCCTGCATGAGCGCGTCGAAGGCGGCGCGGTCGACGCCGAGGCCGGCCTCCTCCGCGATCTCCATCGTCAGGTCGATCGGGAAGCCGTAGGTGTCGTGCAGCAGGAAGGCCTGGTCGCCCGCGAGGGCCGGCGTGCCGGCCTGCTTCGCCTTCGTGACGGCGGTGTCGAGGATCGTCGATCCGCTCGACAGCGTGCGCAGGAACGTCTCCTCCTCGGCGAACGCGTAGGCCGACAGGCGATCCCACTCGGTCTCGAGCTCGGGGTAGCCGGCCTTCATGGCGTCGCGCGACGCGGCGAACAGCTCGGGGAAGGTGGCCTCCTCCACGCCCAGCAGGCGCATGGAGCGCACGGCGCGGCGCATGAGGCGACGCAGGATGTAGCCGCGGCCCTCGTTCGACGGCGTCACGCCGTCGGAGAGCAGCATGAGCGACGAGCGCACGTGGTCGGCGATCACGCGGAAGCGCACGTCGTCGGCGGCGTCGGCGCCGTAGCGGCGCCCGCTCAGCTCGCTCGCGCGGTCGAGCACCGGCCGCACCTGGTCGGTCTCGTACATGTTCTCGACGCCCTGCTTGAGGAACGCGACGCGCTCGAGGCCCATGCCCGTGTCGATGTTCTTCTGCGGCAGCTCGCCGACGATGTCGAACTCGGTCTTCGAGCGGACGTTGTCGATGGCGTACTGCATGAAGACGAGGTTCCAGATCTCGAGGAACCGGTTGTCGTCGACGGCGGGACCGCCGTCGGCGCCGTACTTCGGGCCGCGGTCGAAGTAGATCTCGGAGCAGGGCCCCGCCGGTCCCGGCTGGCCCGTCGTCCAGTAGTTGTCCTCGCGGCCCAGCCGCTGGATGCGGCTCTTCGGCAGCCCCGCGACCTTCTGCCACAGCTGCTCGGCCTCGTCGTCGTCCTCGTAGACGGTGACCCACAGGTCCTTCTCGTCGAAGCCGAGGCCGCCGTCGGCCTCGCTGGTCGTCAGCAGCTCCCAGGCGTACGCGATCGCGCCTTCCTTGAAGTAGTCGCCGAACGACCAGTTGCCCATCATCTGGAAGAACGTGCCGTGGCGGGCGGTCTTGCCGACCTCCTCGATGTCGTTCGTCCGGATGCACTTCTGCAGGTCGGCGGCGGACGGGTACGGCGCGGGCACGACCCCCGTGAGGTAGGGGATGAACGGCACCATGCCGGCGATCGTGAACATGATCGACGGGTCGTCGCTCACGAGCGATGCGGACGGGACGATGGTGTGGCCGTTCTTCTCGAAGTAGTCGAGGTAGCGCTTCGCGATGTCCGCGGTCTTCATGGGGGTGTGCTTCGTCCTTGCTGGTGCGTGCGGGGATCGCCGCTCGGGCGGCGGCGTCCGTCTCGAGGGGAGGATTACTCGGCGGCGTCGGCGCCCAGTCGCGCCTCCTGCGCGCGATACGCGTCGGTCAGGCGGTCGGTGAACTCCGTGACGCGCGCGTCGATCTCGCCGAGCAGCTCGTGCCCGCGCGGGTCCTTGTTCATGAGGTGCGCGGCGACGAATCCGCCGATGATGCCGAGCAGGAACCACACCACGTTCTTCATGTCACCCGTCCTCACGTGATCGTTGTCGTCCATCGTATAGACACGAAGGGCGCCGGATCTCTCCGGCGCCCTTCGATGACAGCGCGCTTTAGCGCGCCGCGTAGGCGAATCCCGCTGACGCGGGCTTCGCACGCACCAGTGCTGGTCTGGCCGCTACGCGGCCGCGAGTACTACGCGCCTCTTAGCGCGCCGCGTAGTACTCGACGACGAGCTGCACGTCACACGTGACGGGCACCTCGGCACGCTTGGGGCGACGCACGAGCTTGGCCTGGAGCTTGTCGAGCTCCACCTCGAGGTAGCCCGGAACCGGGGGCAGGACCTCGGCGTGGCCACCGGCGGCGGCGACCTGGAAGGGCTCGGTGCCCTCCGAGCGCTCCTTGACGTGGATCGTCTGGCCCGGCTTCACGCGGAACGACGGGCGGTCCACGATCTGGCCGTCGACCTTGATGTGGCGGTGCACGACGAACTGGCGGGCCTGCGCCGTGGTGCGGGCGAAGCCCGCGCGCAGCACGAGCGCGTCGAGGCGCATCTCGAGCAGCTCGACGAGGTTCTCACCCGTCAGGCCGTCGGTGCGGCGCGCCTCGTTGAAGACGATGCGCAGCTGCTTCTCGCGGATGCCGTACTGCTCGCGCAGACGCTGCTTCTCCTTGAGGCGCACGGCGTAGTCGCTGTCGGCCTTGCGCTTGGTGCGGCCGTGCGGGCCGGGCCCGTAGGGGCGCTTCTCCATGTAGCGGGCGGCCTTGGGCGTGAGCGCGACGCCGAGCGCGCGCGACAGGCGGACCTTGCGGCGGTCCTGGGACTTGGTGGTCATGACTCCCTTTCACGTGGCCGCGACTCTCGCGGACCGACGGACGTACATGCCCCTCTCCCCCGTATGCGCGGCGTACGCCGGACTGCCGCTGGGGACTGCGAGATGGGATGTGCTCGGATTTCGAGCCGATCCAGGTTACCAGACCCGCCTGCGGAGCCCGCTCAGAAGCGGATCGCGTCGATCGGGCGCACGCGCATCGCGATGAGCGCGGGCACGAGTCCCGTGAGCGCTCCCACCCCGGCCGAGACGAGCAGGCCCGTCACGGCGGCGCTCATCGGGAAGCCGACGGCATCCTGCAGCCCCGCGAACATGTTCTCCTGCACGACCGGCAGGCGCAGCGCGAAGATCGCCAGCACGATGCCGACCACGCCCGCGACCACCGTGCCGACGACGCTCTCGAGCATGACCGAGAAGAACACCCGCCCGCCGGTCGCGCCGAACGACCGGCGCACGCCGATCTCGCGGATGCGGAAGCGCGTGGTCACGAGCGTGATGTTGAGCAGGCTGAGCGCGCCCAGCGCGAGCACGAGGATCGAGATGCCGCCGAGCACGAGGAGCATGGGGCCGAACGGGTCGTACCCGTCCTGCATCTGCGCCTCGTAGTCCATGCGGTACGCGTCGACCTGGAAGCCCTCGCCCAGGTGCAGGCCGAAGGACGCCCGCAGCGACTCCATCAGCTCGTCGGCCGTCTCCGGGGGGATCCACGCCTCATACGACGTGTTCGCGCCCAGCACCTCGGGCGACAGGACCGATCCGGCCTGGTCGTAGAGGATGTAGCCGGACTGCGCGTACTGCCCTCCGGTGTTCTGGTCGGGCATCACGCCCACGACGATGGCCTCGAACGAGCCGGCGGCCGTGGGCATGCCGTCCTCGCCCCACGTCTGCAGCTCGATATCCACGCGCGGCGAGCCGGTCAGCGCGGGGGCGCCCAGGCGCTGCCACCAGCTCTCGTTGATGACCGCGGTCGGCACCAGCCGTGCCTCGTCGCGCTCGCCGAACCACGCGCCCTCCACGAGCGGCACGCGGTGCATGACCCCGAAGTCCGCGTCCACCGCGCGCACGTCCGCCCAGCCGTCGGCCGGCGGCACCACCTCGAGCCACGCCACGCGGCTGGACCACTCGATGCCGTGCCGCTCCACGCTCTCGTCGAACGCCCGCTGCAGCACGCCCGCCTCCGGCATCGCGCCCGTGTCCGGGTTGTACGCCGACAGGCTGACGAGCGCCGGGCGGCCGGAGCTGCGCTCCATCGACTCCTGGAAGCCCTGGTTCAGCATCTGGCCCAGCGCGACCACCGCTGTGAAGGCCGCCACCGAGATCGCCACGACGATGAGGCTCAGCAGCACGCGCATGCGGTGCACGCGCAGCTCCTGCCACGCCTCGGCCAGCGAGGAGACGAGGCCCGTCGCCCACCTCATGCGCTCACGCTTCCCTCGCGCGCGGCCGCCACCGTCTCGAGCGTCGGCTCGTCGGCCCGCAGCACGCCCTCCTGCAGCCGGTACACGCGCTGGGCCCGCGCGGCGACATGCGGGTCGTGGGTGATGGTGATGAGCGCCGCGCCGGCCTGCGTGGCGATCTCGTCGAGCAGCGTCATGATCACGGCGCCGGTCTCGACGTCGAGGGCTCCCGTGGGCTCGTCCGCGAGGATGAGGCGGGGCGCGCGCACGAGGGCGCGCGCGATCGCGACGCGCTGCTGCTCGCCGCCCGAGAGGCGCTCGGGCATCTGGTCCATGCGCCCGCCGAGCCCGACGCGCTCCAGCATCTCGGCCGCGAGGGCGCGGCGGCGCCAGAAGGCGCGGCCACCGTCGTAGAGCAGCGGCATCTCGACGTTCTCGAGCGCCGTGCGGCGCGGCAGCAGGTTGAACTGCTGGAACACGAAGCCCACGCTGCGCCCGCGCGTGCGGTCGCGGCGCCCCGCCGACATCCGGTCCAGCGGCACGCCGTCGAACTCCAGCGTGCCGGAGGTGGGGGCATCGAGCAAACCGAGGATGTTCAGCAGGGTGGACTTGCCCGAGCCCGAGCGGCCCATGATGCTCACGTGGTCGCCGACCTCGACGTCGAGGTCGACGCCGCGCAGGATGTGCAGCGGCTCGGCATCGGGCAGCGACACCGTGCGCGTGATGCCGCGTGCGTGCAGGAAGACCACGTCAGACCCCCGACTCGTCGCCGGCGAGCAGGACCGAGGTCGGCACGTACTCGTATACCATCTCGCCCTCGGCCACGCCCTCGACGATCTCGATCTTCTCGGCGTCGGCGATGCCCAGCGTCACCTCGCGCTCCTCGGGCAGGCCGTCGTCGCCCACCACGAAGACGGTCCCGGTGCCCGCCGCACCGAGCACGGCCGTGACCGGCAGCACGACGACGTCCTCCGCGAGCCCGCCCGCGATCGTCATCGTCGCGGCCAGTCCGGGGAACACGCGCACGCCGTCGGGCACGGGGCACCGCACGGTCGTGGTCACCTCCGCGGGGGCCTCGCCGTCGTCGGCGCCGGGCAGCGGCGTCTCGAGCACGAGCCCCGTGCACGTGAACGGGGCCGGCCCGTTCGTGATCTGGATCGACGCCTCGGTCGGCTCCGACAGCAGGCGGTACCGATCGGCGGGCGAGATCGATCCCTGCACGCGGAAGGTCGAGGGCGCGACCGCGCCGACGGTGTCGCCCGGCGCGACGGTCGCGCCGCTCACGAGCGTCAGCGACGAGAGCGTGCCGCCGGCCGGTGCGACGACCTCGCTCCAGATCGCGAAGGTGCTGCCGTCCTCGAGCGGCACGTCCTCGCGCACGCTCGCGACGACATCCCCGATCGCGACGGCGTCGCCGACCGCGTGGAAGACGTCCACGACGACGCCCGCCTTGTGCACCGTGAGGCTCACGGCGGGGTCGTTCTGCACCGTCGCGGCCACCTCCAGGTCGTTGCGCACGGTGTCGCGCCAGGCGGCCACCTGCGGCTCGGAGATCTCCCCCGTCGGCATCTCGCCGCCGCCGAGGCCCTGCACGCTCTCGCCGTCCGGGAAGAACGCGAGCTTGATCAGGCCCGCGGCGATCACCGCGAACACGAGCAGCCAGGCGACGGGCAGGATCACGCGGCGGAACACCATCATCGGCGTCGTCCCTTCGGGGGATGATGCGGGGGCATCGGGGCGGGATCGCGGACGATCGCCGCGGGTTCTCATCCTGTCGGATCGGATGTGTGCTCGGCAATCAATTCAGGGTGAGAGGCGCGCAGTACCCGGGGATCCCCCGATTCCACCCCTGACATCCCGCCCCGAACGGGCGCGGCCCGTCAGCCGTCGATGATGCGGCGCAGCTTGTCGAGACGCTCGCCGATCTCCCGCTCGCCGCCGAGCGGCCGCGGCTCGTAGTACCGGCGCCCCTGCAGCGCGTCGGGCAGGTACTGCTGCGCGACGACGCCGATCTCGCTGTCGTGCGGGTAGCGGTAGCCCTTGCCGTGGCCCAGGCGCTTGGCCCCGGCGTAGTGCGCGTCGCGCAGGTGCTTCGGCACCGGCCCCATGCGCCCGGCGCGCACGTCGGCGAGGGCGGAGTCGATCGCGTTGATGGTCGCCGGCGACTTCGGGGCGGTCGCGAGATACAGCGCCGCCTCCGCCAGCGGGATCCGCCCCTCGGGCATGCCGATGAAGGCGACCGCGTCGGCCGCGGCCACCGCGATCTGCAGCGCGCGCGGATCGGCCAGCCCGATGTCCTCCGCGGCGTGCACGACGAGCCGGCGGGCGATGAAGCGCGGGTCCTCCCCCGCCTCGATCATGCGCGCGAGGTAGTGCATCGTCGCGTCGGGGTCGGATCCGCGGATCGACTTGATGAACGCGCTGATGACGTCGTAGTGCTCATCGCCCTGGCGGTCGTAGCGCAGCAGCGCGCGGTCGACCGCCTGTGCCACCTGCTCGGCCGTCACCGTGGGGATGGCGTCCTCGGCCGCGGGATCCTCGGCGTCGGGCCGCTCCGCGGCCTCCGACAGGGCGACGCCCGCGGCGGCCTCGAGCGCCGTCAGGGCGCGGCGCGCGTCGCCCGAGGCGAGCTGGATGAGCGCCCGCCGGGCCTCGGGATCGAGCGCGACGGCGCCCGCGAGGCCGCGCGCGTCGGTGAGGGCGCGATCCACGAGCGTTCCGAGGTCGTCGTCGGTGAGCGGCTGCAGCGTGAGCAGGAGCGAGCGCGACAGCAGCGGCGAGATGACCGAGAACGACGGGTTCTCGGTGGTGGCGGCGATGAGGATGACCCAGCCGTTCTCCACGCCGGGCAGCAGGGCGTCCTGCTGCGCCTTCGTGAACCGGTGGATCTCGTCGAGGAACAGGATCGTCGACTGGCCGTACAGATCGCGCTGGTTCAGCGCCTCCTGCATCACCTCGCGCACGTCCTTGACGCCCGCGGTGATCGCCGACAGCTCGACGAAGCGGCGCCCCGACGAGCGCGCGATCGCCTGCGCCAGCGTCGTCTTGCCGGTGCCGGGCGGCCCCCACAGGATCACCGAGACGGTGCCGGGCTTCGTCGCCTCCGGATCGGCGAGCGCCACGAGCGGCGAGCCGGGCCTGAGCAGGTGCGCCTGGCCCGCCACCTCGTCGAGGGAGATGGGGCGCATCCGCACGGCCAGCGGCGTCTGCCCCTGGAACAGCGCGGATCGACTCACCCCGCCAGCCTACGCGCGAGGTCCGACACCCGTCTCTCGCGTAGGCTCTTTCCGTGGCAGTGAAGACGAAGTCGCCCTCACGCGAGGAACGCGAGCGCGCCCGCATCTACGAGGCGCGCAAGAGACTGCGCGATGCGCAGCTGCGCCGCCGGACGCGCGACAACGCGATCGTGTCGATCGTCGCGGGCCTCGTCATCCTCGGCGCGGTCGGCGCGCAGGCGCTGTACTACACGAGCGGTCCCGGCGCGCCCGCGCCCGCCCCCTCGGAGACGCCCGGTGCCGGCACCCCGGCGGTGGAGCCGACGCCGCCGCCCGTCACCCCCGCGTCCTGACCCTCTGCCCCGATCCGTTCATCCCGTAGGCTGGGCGGCGTCCCTCCCTTCCCGCGGCCAGCCGCCAAGGAGTCTCCCGTGAGCACGTCCGATCACACCCCCGAATCCGCACCGCCCGTCGACGCCGAGTTCCCCGTCGCCGAGCCCGCAGAGCCCGCCGCCGACGAGGTCGTCGCGCCGGCCGAGCCCGCGTCCGCCGACACGCCCGAGGACCCCGCGCCCGAGGATCCCGCGCCCGAGGGCCCGGCGCCGGAACCGGCCGACGAGCCGCAGACGGAAACGCCCGAGGCGTCGGAGTCCGCCGAGGCACCTCAGCCGCAGGCCGAGCCGGCCGCCGCCGCGCCCGCGTCGCCGCGACCCACGCCCGCGCCGCGACCGATGCCCCGCCCCGTGCCGTCGCCGGCCGCCGTCGCGCGCCCGAAGGCCCCGGCCGCCGCGGCGCCCGTCGTGACCCGCAAGGACTACAGCGAGTGGGGTCGCATCGAGGACAACGGCGCGGTCGCCGTGCGCGAGGGCGACGAGTGGCGCGTGGTCGGCGAGTACCCCGACGGCACGCCCGAGGAGGCGCTGCAGTACTTCGGCCGCAAGTTCGACGACCTCGAGGTGCGCGTCGTCACGCTCGAGCAGCGTCACGCCCGCGGCGGCGCCTCGGCGTCGGATCTGCGCAAGCAGGCGGCGGCGCTGAAGGACGAGGTGGTCGGCGCGGCCGCCGTCGGCGACCTGCAGGGCCTCGCCGCCCGCCTCGACGCGCTCACCACCGAGCTTGCCGCCGCGAGCGAGGAGGAGGCCGCCGCCAACCGCGCGGCCCTCGAGGCCGCTATCGCGGAGCGCACCGCCATCGTCGAGCAGGTCGAGGCCCTCGCGGCGCGCGACCCCCAGTCGGTGCAGTGGAAGCAGGCCTCGAGCGAGCTCGACGCGCTCTTCGCCTCGTGGCAGCAGCACCAGAAGACCGGCCCGCGGCTGCCGAAGGGCACGGCGCAGTCGCTCTGGAAGCGCTTCCGCGATGCCCGCGCCACGTTCGAGCGGCACCGCAGGGCGTTCTTCGCCGAGCTGGACGAGGCACACAAGGAGGCGCGCGACCGCAAGACGCGCATCGTCGAGCGTGCCGAGGCCCTCGCCCCGCAGGGCGAGGACGGCATTCCCGCCTACCGCGCGCTGCTCGACGAGTGGAAGGCCGCCGGACGCGCCGGCCGCAAGGTCGACGACGCGCTGTGGACCCGGTTCAAGGCCGCCGGCGACGTGCTGTACGGCGCGCGCGCCGAGCGTGACCAGGCCGAGCAGGCCGAGTCCGCTCCGCGCATCGCCGCCCGCGAGGAGCTGCTCGTCGAGGCGCAGGCCGTCACCGCCGAACGGGATCTCGTCGCGGCGCGCCGGCTGCTCACCGACATCCAGCGCCGCTGGGACGAGGTCGGCCGCATCTTCCCGCGCGAGACCGAGCGCGCGCTCGACGACCGCCTGCGCAAGATCGAGCAGGAGCTCAAGGGCCGCGAGGACGTCGACTGGAAGAAGAACAACCCTGAGACCAAGGCGCGCGCCAACGACATGGCCCAGCAGCTGCAGGACTCGATCGACAAGCTCGAGGCCGAGCTCGCCGCGGCCGAGGCCGCCGGCGACAAGCGGGCCGCGGCCGAGGCCAAGGAGGCCCTCGACGTGCGTCGCGCCTGGCTCAACGCCATCGGCTGAGCCTCGCACGCCCCGAACGGCCGGTCCCGCACGCGGGGCCGGCCGTTCGTCATCCACAGGGCTACCGCCCGCGGGCCGCCGCGGTCGACACTCGGTGCATGCGGATCTACTTCCCGGCGCCCGGCGAGCTCTCGGCCCCCGAGCTGCGCGCGGCGGGCCTGGACGGCGAGCTCGTGCCGCTCGGGCTCGGCTGGGTCCCGGCCGACGCGGTCCAGACGCCCGCCCTGCGGGCCGCGTCGCTCGCGCCGCTGGTCACGCCGGGCCTGGCCGCCGTGGGGCTCACCGCGGCGTGGGTCCACGGTGCGCTCGACCAGCTGCCGCTGCCGTGCCAGGCGCAGCGCGCGACGGCGGGCGGGGCGCGCCGGACCGGCGGCGGCGCGCTGCACGTGCGCGACGCGCTGCTGCCCGCCGACGACCAGGAGGCCACGGTCGGGGTGCGGGTCAGCACGCCTGCCCGCACCCTCGTCGACCTCACGGGCGACGAGATCGCGGGCGCCGCCGCGGCGCGCCCTCGGGCGGAGGCGATCCGCCGGCTCGCCGCCGATCCGGGCATCCTCGCCGCCGCGATCGCCGTCGCGCGGCGCCGCGCGCGCATGCCGCGCCGACCCGAGATCCTGGCGCGGCTGCGCGCTCAGGAGGACGTGACGCGGTAGACGTCGTACACGCCGTCGATGCGGCGCACGGAGCTCAGCACGCGGTCGAGGTGCACCGAGTCGCCCATCTCGAACACGTAGCGGCTGATCGCCAGCCGCTCCTTCGTCGTCGACACGTTCGCCGAGAGGATGTTGACGTGGTTCTCGCTGAGCACGCGCGTGATGTCGGAGAGCAGCCCGGAGCGGTCGAGGGCCTCGACCTGGATCTGCACGAGGAACACGCTCTTGGTCGTCGTGCCCCAGGTCACGTCGATGAGGCGCTCGGCGTCCTCCTTCAGCGACTTCACGTTGGTGCAGTCCGCGCGATGCACCGAGACGCCGGAGCCGCGCGTGATGAATCCGACGATCTCGTCGCCCGGCACGGGCGTGCAGCACTTCGCGAGCTTGACGAGGATGTCGTCGGCCCCCCGCACGAGCACGCCGGATTCGCCGCCCCGGCCGCGCCGCTGCGCGGGCGGGGCCGGCAGCTCGATGGGCCCGGTGACCGGCTCGCTCGTCTCGAGCAGGCCCTGCACCTTCTCGAGCACCGACTGGCTCGACACGTGACCCTCGCCGACGGCGGCGTACAGCGCCGAGACGTCGTCGTAGTGCAGCTCGTGCGCGACGTCGCCGAGCGAGTCCTTGAGCTGCTGCAGCGGCAGGTGGTGCCGGCGCATCGCGCGCAGCAGCGAGTCCTTGCCCTGCTCGATCGCCTCCTCGCGGCGCTCCTTCGTGAACCAGCCGCGGATCTTGTTGCGCGCGCGCGTGCTCTTGACGAACGTGAGCCAGTCCTGGCTGGGCCCCGCGTCCGGGTTCTTCGACGTCAGCACCTCGACGGCGTCGCCCGAGCGCAGCTGCGACTCGAGCGGCACGAGCCGGCCGTTCACCTTCGCGCCCATCGTGCGGTGGCCGATCTCGGTGTGCACCGCGTATGCGAAGTCCACGGGTGTCGCGCCCGCCGGGAGCCCGATCACGCGGCCCTTCGGGGTGAAGACGTACACCTCCTTGGCGCCGATCTCGAACCGCAGCGAGTCGAGGAACTCCCCCGGGTCCTTCGTCTCGGCCTGCCAGTCCGAGATGCGCGCGAGCCATGCCATGTCCTGACTCGAGGCGCGCTCGTCCTGCTTGCCGCTCGTGGCGGACATCCGCTCCTTGTACTTCCAGTGCGCCGCGACGCCGAACTCGGCCTGCTGGTGCATCTCCTGCGTGCGGATCTGGATCTCGACGGTGCGGCCGCCGGGACCGATCACCGTGGTGTGCAGCGAACGGTACAGGTTGAACTTGGGGGTGGCGATGTAGTCCTTGAAGCGGCCGGGCAGCGGCGTCCAGCGCGCGTGGATGGCGCCGAGCACCGCGTAGCAGTCGCGCACCGTGCTCACGATGACGCGGATTCCGATGAGATCGTAGATGTCGTCGAAGTCGCGGCCGCGCACGACCATCTTCTGGTAGACCGAGTACAGCTGCTTGGGCCGGCCCGACACGGTGCCCTTCACCCGCAGGGACTGCAGGTCGCTGCGGACATCGTCGATCACGTGCTGCACGTACTGCTCGCGCTGCGGCGTGCGCTGCTTCACGAGGCTGTCGATCTCGTTGTAGATCTTCGGGTGCAGCACGGCGAACGAGAGGTCCTCGAGCTCGGACTTGATGGCCTGGATGCCGAGGCGATGCGCGAGCGGCGCGTAGATCTCGAGGGTCTCGGTGGCCTTCTTCTTCGCCTTCTCGGGCGGCACGAAGCCCCACGTGCGGGCGTTGTGCAGGCGGTCGGCGAGCTTGATGACGAGCACGCGGATGTCCTTCGACATCGCGACGATCATCTTGCGGACGGTCTCGGCCTGCGCGCTCTCGCCGTACTTGACCTTGTCGAGCTTGGTGACGCCGTCGACGAGCAGCGCGACCTCGTCGCCGAACTCCGCGCGCAGCTCGTCGAGGGGGTAGCCCGTGTCCTCGACCGTGTCGTGCAGCAGCGCCGCCGCGATCGCGCGCGGGCCGAGCCCGAGATCGGCGAGGATCTGCGACACCGCGAGCGGATGCGTGATGTACGGCTCGCCGCTCTGGCGCTTCTGGCCGCGGTGCTTCTCGTCGGCCACGCGGTACGCGCGCTCGATGATGGCGAGGTCGCCGCGCGGGTGGTTCGCCTTGACCGTCGTGATGAGCTTCGTCAGGTCGGCGTGGCGGGGGGCGCGCGAGAAGATGCGCGGCACCAGACGTCGCAGGGACGACGTCGACGCCGGCTGCACGGTATCGACCATCGCTCGCCTCCCCCAGCCCGCGGACTCGTTCATCCTACGCCCGCGGGCGAAGGGCTCAGGCGGTCCGAGCCGCACGCTCGCGTGCGTCGCGCACTCGCGCGTCGCGCTGCCGGACGGCGGGCTCCCGCTCGCGCAGCAGCGAGTACAGCGGGGCGGCCACGAACAGCGTCGAGTACGTCGCGACGATGATGCCGACGAAGATCGACAGCGAGATGTCCGAGAGCGTGTCGGCCCCCAGCCACAGCGCGCCGATGAAGAGGATCGCGGCCACGGGCAGCGCGGCGACGATCGACGTGTTGATCGAGCGCACGAGGGTCTGGTTCACCGCGAGGTTCACGGATTCGCCGAACGTGCGATCGGAGATCTCCCCGTCGTCGCGCGTGTTCTCCCTGATCTTGTCGAACACGACGGTCGTGTCATACAGCGAGTACGCCAGGATCGTGAGGAAGCCGATGACCGCCGCCGGCGAGACCTCGAAGCCGGCGAGGGCGTAGATGCCGATCGTCACGACGAGCACGTCCACGACGCCGACGATGGCCGCGACCGACATCTTCCAGGTGCGGAAGTAGATCGCGAGGATCAGGAACGTCAGCGCCAGGAAGATGCCGAGCCCCCACAGCGACTGCCGCGTGACGTCCGCACCCCAGGTGGGGCCGATGAACGACGACGTGATCTCGTCGGCGGAGACACCGTACGCCTCGGCCAGTGCGTCGCTGAGCTCGCGCGCGTCGTCGTCGCCCAGCTGCGCGGTCTGGACCCGGATGTCCTGGCCGCCGATCGTCGTGACCCGCGCCGCCGACTCCGGCACGATCT
Organism: Microbacterium sp. FG3; assembly: GCF_057809335.1. Lineage (NCBI taxonomy): Bacteria > Bacillati > Actinomycetota > Actinomycetes > Micrococcales > Microbacteriaceae > Microbacterium > Microbacterium sp. FG3. The sequence continues at coordinate 35,241 of NZ_JBMDJT010000002.1, forward strand.
CGTCGACCACGTCGGAGGCGATGAGCTGGTCCGTCGTCTCGGGGCCGGAGATCGTGAACTGCGATCCGCCCGTGAACTCGATGGACGGCGAGATGCCGCGCACGAAGGGCACGAGCGCCGAGAGCAGCACGAGCGCGATGGCGATGAGGAACCACAGGTTGCGCCGTCCCACGAAGGGGAACGAGGTCTTGCCGGTGTAGAGGTCGTTGCCGAGCTCGTTGAATGAGCGCATCAGGCGTCTCCCTCCCCCGTCTTGCCGGGTTTCTCGGCGGCCGCGAGCTCGGCGGCCCGCTTGCGCTCTGCGATGGTCTGGCGGCGCTCGGCCTCGGCGACGGAGCGCTTGGCCCTGGCCACGGGCGCGACCGACCGCTTGAACTCCGCGCGGCCGCGGTAGACGGCGCCCAGCGCGGCGGGGTCGAGGCCCGAGAGGCGGTGCCCGCCGCCGAAGAAGCGCGTGCGGGCGATGAGCTGCATGACCGGGTGCGTGAAGATCACGAAGATGAGCACGTCGAGCGCGGTCGTGACGCCGAGGGTGAAGGCGAAGCCCTTCACCGTCGCGTCGGCGAGGATGTACAGCACGACCGCCGCGAGCACGTTGATCGACTTCGAGATGTAGATCGTGCGCTTGGCGCGATCCCATCCGTCCTCGACGGCCGACGTGATCGACTTTCCGTCGCGCAGCTCGTCGCGGATGCGCTCGAAGTACACGATGAACGAGTCGGCCGTGAAGCCGATCGTCACGATGAGGCCCGCGACGCCCGCGAGCGACAGGCGGTAGCCGAGACGCCACGAGAGCAGGCAGAGCAGGATGTACGTGAGCACGCCCATCACCACGAGCGACGCGATGATGACCGAGCCGAGCGCGCGGTACGACAGCAGCGAGTAGAGCGCCACGAGCGCGAGGCCGATGAGGCCGGCGAGGAGGCCGATCTGCAGCTGCTGCTCGCCGAGGGTGGCCGAGATGGTGTCGGAGCTGACCACCGTGAAGCTCAGCGGCAGCGCGCCGAACTTGAGCTGATCGGCGAGCTCCGAGGCGCTCTCCTGGTTGAACGATCCCGAGATGCTCGGGCGGCCGTCCATGATGACCGCGTTCATCTGCGGGGCCGAGATGACGTCGCCGTCCAGGACGAACGCGAACATGCTGCGCGGGTCGGACGGGTTCTGCTGCCCGAGCGCGTAGAGGCGCTGGCTGACCTGACCGAACACGGTGGTGCCGTGGTCGTCGAGGTCGAGCTGCACGGCCCACTGGCCGTTCGTCTGGTCCACGGTCGCGGCGGCGTCGTCGATGGAATCGCCCGTGATCTCCACCGGGCCGAGCACGTACTTCGAGCCCGCGCCGTCACATGCGATGACCGGCTCGTCCGCCGCCGCCGACGCGGGGTCGACGTCCGGATCGGCGCAGTCGAACGCGAGGTAGCGGGACCACAGGTAGTCCGACACCCAGTTCGGATCGGACCCGTCGGTCGGCTCGATGGAGGGCGTCGCGGGCAGCGCGGTGTCCGGCGCCGGGTATGGCGTCTCCTCGCCGTCCTCGCCCACGAAGCTCGTGGCCGCATCGCCCGCGTAGATGACCGAGCGCAGCTCGAGCTGCGCGCTCGCCTCGATCCGGTCGCGCGTCTCGTCGTCGATGCGCCCGGGCATCTGCACGACGATGTTGCGCGCGCCCTGGGTCGTGACCTCGGCCTCGGCGACGCCCGACGCGTCGACGCGCTGGCGGATGATCGACACCGCCTGCTGCATCTGCTCGCCCGACGGGTCCGCGCCCTCGGTCTGCGCCTCGAGCACGATCTGCGTGCCGCCCTGCAGGTCGAGCGCGAGCTCGGGCAGCCAGGACGACTGCTTGAACACGTACACGCCGAGCGCGTTGGCGCCCGCGAGCACGGCGGTCAGGATGAGGAGTCCCGTCAGGGCGCGCCACGCGCGCCGCACAGGGGTCGGTGTCGCCACGTCTCAGCTTCCGTGCGGGGGTTACTTGGCGTCGTCGTCGCCGCGGAGCTTCTCGATGCGCTCCCCGTTGAGCGTGTAGCCGTCGGCGTCCGTGGTCTCCTGCTCGGTGACGTCGTCGTCGGTCGCGACGTCCTCCGCCTCGTCCGCGGCGGTCTCGGCGGCCACCGTCTCGGGCACCAGATCCACCGCCTGCGCGTGCACCTCGGCGATCACGCCGGGGGCGATCTCCACCTTGGCCGGCTGCGTGAGGTCCTCGGCGTCGAACTCGACGAGCGTGCCGAACAGGCCCGAACGCGTCATGACGCGCGCGCCCGGCACCATCTGCGTGCGGCGCTGCTCCTCCAGCTCCTGGCGCTTCTTGGCGTTGCGGCGCGAGCTGATGAACATGAACACGACCATCACGGCCAAGACGACGAGGAGGAGCAGATTCATGTCCATACGGATGCAGCGACCTTTCGGGGGTGGACGCCCGCCGTCGGCGGCGAGAGCGTGAGAGACGCCGAGTCGGGCCGGCGCAAGTCTTCAGCGATTATAGGTCATCGAGGGGAACGGCCCCCGACGCCCCGAGCGGGTGCGCGACGCCCAGATGCGCGTACGCCTCCGGCGTCGCGACCCGCCCGCGCGGCGTGCGGCCCATGAAGCCGATGCGCACGAGGTACGGCTCCACGACGCTCTCGACGGTGTCGGCCTCCTCGCCGACGGCCACGGCGAGCGTGCTCAGCCCGACGGGTCCGCCGCGGAAGCGGCGCACGAGCGCGTCGAGCACGGCGCGGTCGAGCCGGTCGAGGCCGATCGCGTCGACGTCGTACAGCTCCAGGGCGGCGCGCACGTCGCTCAGCTCGGGCGCCGCGCCGTGCGCGTGCACGAGTGCGTAGTCGCGCACGCGGCGCAGCAGGCGGTTGGCGATGCGCGGCGTGCCGCGCGAGCGCATGGCGATCTCGGCCCGCTGTTCCGGGCCGAGCCGTACCCCGAGCATGGCCGCCGAGCGCTCGACGACGCGCTCCAGCTCCTCGGGCTCGTAGAACTCCAGGTGCGCCGTGAAGCCGAAGCGATCCCGCAGCGGGTTGGGAAGCAGGCCCGAGCGCGTCGTGGCGCCCACGAGCGTGAACGGCGCGAGGTCGAGCGGGATGCTCGTCGCGCCGGCGCCCTTGCCCACCATGATGTCGATCCGGAAGTCCTCCATGGCCAGATAGAGCATCTCCTCGGCGGAGCGCGCCATGCGGTGGATCTCGTCGATGAAGAGCACCTCGCCGGGCGTGAGGCTTGACAGGAGCGCGGCCAGATCGCCCGCGTGCTGGATCGCCGGGCCGCTCGACATGCGCAGCGGGCGGGCGCTCTCGTGCGCGACGATCATCGCGAGCGTCGTCTTGCCGAGGCCCGGAGGGCCCGCGAGCAGGATGTGGTCGGCGGGGCGATCCTGGATCCGCGCCGCGTCGAGCAGCAGCTGCAGCTGGCCGCGCACCTTGTGCTGGCCCACGAAGTCCGCCAGGCTGGCCGGCCGCAGCGCGCCCTCGATCGCCAGCTCGGTCTCGTCCTGCGGCTGGGGCGAGGCGGCGTCGCGCTCAGACACGGGCACCGCCGTTCGCCGGCCCGAGTGCCGCGAGTGTGAGGCGCAGCAGGGCCTGGACGGAGGCGCGGTCGGCCTCCGAGGCCCCCTCGGCGGCGGCCGCGACGGCCTCGCCGGCCACGCGCTCGGGCCAGCCGAGTCCCGCGAGGGCCTGCGTCACCTGGGCCAGGACGTCTCCGGCCACGCCCTGCGGGGCGGCGGCGGGGGCCGACGGCGGCGCGAGCTTGCCCTGCAGCTGCACGGCGATCAGCTTGGCCGTCTTGGGCCCGATGCCCGACACCTTCCGGAACGGTCGGTCGTCTTCGGCCTGCACGGCCTCCGCGATCCGGTCGATGCTCATGGCCCCCAGCACGCCGAGCGCCGACTTCGGTCCGACGCCGCTCACGCCGAGCAGCGTGCCGAACACGTCGAGCTCGGCACGGGTGGCGAAGCCGAAGAGCGACAGCGCGTCCTCGCGCACGATCAGGTGGGTGTGCAGCGCCAGCTCCTCCCCCGGCCGCGCGCCGCGGGCGACCTCGGGCACCACGGCCACGGAGAAGCCGACCCCGCCGACGTCGAGCACCACCGAGTCGAGGCCGGCGTGCAGGACGTCGCCGCGCAGGAACGAGATCATGCCTCCACCCTACGCATCCGTTCGCACATCCGTTCGAGCCACGCGGATTCCCCGTCCCCCTGCCGCGAGACAGCAACTGCGCGCCGAGACCGCGTCGTTACGCCGCTGTCTCGGCTCCCGATGCTGTCTCGCCGATTCAGCGGCGCGCCGGGGCGCGGCGGGAGCGCTTCTCGGCCTCGGCCCACGCGCGCTGCGCCGGGGTGAGCGCGCCCTCGGGTGCGGCCGCGGGGGCGCCCCGCCACGCGTGGCAGAGCGCGAGCGCGAGGGCATCGGCCGCGTCGGCCGGTTTGGGCAGCTCGTCGAGCCGCAGCACGCGCGCCACCATGTGCTGCACCTGCGCCTTGTCCGCCGACCCGTAGCCGGTGATGGCCGCCTTCACCTCGCTCGGCGTGTGCGTCGCGGCGGGGATGCCGTGCTCCGCCGCGAGCATGAGCGCCACGCCCGAGGCCTGCGCCGTGCCCATGACGGTCTGCAGGTTGTGCTGCGCGAACACGCGCTCGACCGCGAGCACCTCGGGTCGGTGCGCGGCGAGGGCCTCGCGGATGCCGCGCGCGATCGCGGCAAGCCGCTCCGCCACCGGTGCGTCCGGCGCCGAGCGGATCACGCCGACGTGCACGAGCGTGGCCGAGCGGTCGCGCGCGACGTCGACGATCCCGACGCCGCAGCGCGTCAGCCCCGGATCGATGCCCATGATGCGCCGCGTGCTCACCCCGCCACGCTAGGCGCCCCCTCCCGCGGGCCGGTGAGGCGCGCGGAAGGGGGCGCTGACGCAGTGGCGCACGATGCTCGCACTTCGACTCCGGTCGCTTCGCGCCCTCCGCTCAGTGTTGACCCGTCACGCATCAACGCCGCTGCGCGGCATTGATCCGCGCCGCGTCAAAACCAGATCTCGAGCTCGCGCGCGGCCGACTCGGGCGAGTCCGAGCCGTGCACGAGGTTCTGCTGCACGGCCACGCCCCAGTCGCGGCCGTAGTCGCCGCGGATCGTGCCGGGCGCGGCGGTGGTGGGATCCGTCGTGCCCGCGAGCGAGCGGAAGCCCTCGATGACGCGGTTGCCGGCGACCCGGATCGCGACGACCGGCCCCGACATCATGAACTCCAGGAGCGGCTCGTAGAACGGCTTGCCCTCGTGCTCGGCGTAGTGCTTCGCGAGGAGCTCGCGGCTGGGCTCGACCAGCCGGATGTCGACGAGGGAGTAGCCCTTCGCCTCGATGCGAGCCAGGATCGCGCCCGTCAGGCCGCGCGCGACGCCGTCGGGCTTGACGAGGACGAGGGTCTCTTCGGTGGCCATGGATGGTCCCTTCGTGTGTTGCGGATCTCGAGTCGGCGGCGTCAGCCGTCGGCTCCGGCGCGCTGCGCGCTCACGCGGCGCTCGATGCGCGCCCCACCGATCGTCGCATACGCCCACATCCCGCCGAAGATCAGCGCGATGAGCAGGATCGCCGGCACGAGCAGCGCGCCGAGGGCGACGACCGCCTGCAGCGCCCAGCCGAGGGCGAATCCCCAGTCCCAGCGCAGCAGGCCGGAGACGGCGAACATGAGGACCGCGACCACCGATCCGGCGACGATCCCCCACCACGACGGCATGCCGTCCGGCATCGCCTGGAGCCCGTGCACGGTGAGGCCGCCGAGGAAGACGACGATCGCCTCGAACACGAGCACGACCTGGCCGAGCTTCTCGGGCAGCGGGCGGTAGCGGCGCGGGCGGCTCATGCGCTCCACCCCGACTTCCAGTCCTCGCTCTCGGCCAGCACGAGCGCCTCGCCGGCGAGCACGACGGATCCGGCGACCACGACGCCGCGCTTGGGTGCCGATGCCGCCCACTCGCGCGCCGCGTCGGCGGCGTCGGCGAGATTCGGGTGGACCGTCACGCGCAGCCCGGCGGCCTCGGCCATGTCGGCGAGGTCGTCGGGTGAGGCCGACCGGTCGGACTCGGGGTTCGTCGCGAACACGTGCGTCGCGACGGGCGCGAGCTGCGCGACGATGCCGGCCGCGTCCTTGTCGGCGAGCACACCGAGCACGACGCCCCACTCCTCGAAGTCGAAGGACTCGCGCAGCGCCCGCGCCAGCGCGGCGGCGCCGTGCGGGTTGTGCGCCGCGTCGACGACGACCGTCGGATCGATGCCCACCAGCTGCAGGCGGCCGGGCGAGGTGGCCTCCTGCAGTCCCTCGGTGAGGACCTCGTCCGTGATCGCCTGCGAGGCGTCGCCGATCAGCGCCTCCACGGCCGCGATCGCGAGCGCCGCGTTCTCGCCCTGGTGCCGCCCGAGGATCGGCAGGTACTGCTCGGCGTACTCGCCGGCGAGCCCGCGCACCGTGATGAGCTGGCCGCCCACGGCGAGCTTCTGCTCGGCGAGCGCGAACTCGCGGCCTTCGAGCGCCAGGTTCGCCTCGCGCTCCCCCGCCACCCGGCGCAGCACGGCCTCGGCGGCCGGCACCTGACGCGCCGACACGACGCGCGCGCCCTGCTTGATGATGCCGGCCTTCACCTCGGCGATCTTCTCGATCGTGCCGCCCAGGCGATCCGCGTGATCCATGTCGATGGTCGTGAACACCGCGACGTCGCCGTCGGCGGTGTTCGTCGAGTCCCACGATCCGCCCATGCCCACCTCGAGCACGAGCACGTCCACGGGCGCGTCCGCGCACGCGACGAACGCGAGCACGGTGAGCAGCTCGAAGAAGGTCAGCGGCTCCTCGCCCGCCTCCTGCAGCTCGGCGTCGACCATGCCGACGAAGGGCTCGATCTCGTCCCACGCGTCGGCGACGGCCGCGTCCGCGATCGGCTCGCCGTCGATCTGGATCCGCTCCGTGAAGCGCTCCAGGTGCGGGCTCGTGAACAGGCCCGTGCGCAGCCCGTGCGCCCGCACGAGGCTCTCGATCATCCGCGCCGTCGAGGTCTTGCCGTTCGTGCCCGTGATGTGCACGACGCGGTACGTGCGCTGCGGGTCGTCCAGCAGCTCGAGCACGCGCGCGGTGCGCTCCTTGCGCGGCTGCACCCAGCGCTCGCCCGCCCGCGCGAGCAGCGCCTCGTAGACGGCGTCGGCGCGTTCCCGGTCGTTCATCGCTCTCCGATCTCGGCGGCTTCAATGACCACGCGGGTCACGGCCACCTGGAAGTCGCCGGCGTTGGCATACGTGCCGGCCGGCACGGTCGCGACGTGCTCGGCGTCGCCGCCGAACGCGCCGTCGCGCACCTCCGCCTCGACGGCCAGCGTCTCGCCCGCCACGTCCGCGGCGTCGAACGCCTGCCGCACGGCGGCGGCGTCGTCGGCCGACGCGAACGCCAGCTCGAGGCGGATCCGGTCGCTCACGTCGAAGCCCGCGGCCTTGCGGGTGTCCTGCACGGCGCGGATGATGTCGCGGGCCAGGCCCTCGGCGGCCAGCTCGGGCGTCACCACCGTGTCGAGCAGCACGAGGCCGCCGCCCGGCAGCAGCGCGAGCGCCTCGCCCTCGGGCCGGCCCGTGGTCTCGAGCACGAGCTCGTACTCCCCGTCCTGCAGCTCGATGCCGCCGGCCGTGACCACGCCGTCGCGCTCGGACCAGTCGCCCGACTTCGACGCCGCGATCACCTGCTGCACCTGCTTGCCGATGCGCGGGCCGAGCGCGCGCGCGTTGACCGTGAGGCGGTGCGAGATGCCGTAGGCCGCCGCGGTGTCCTCGCCGAACTCGACGAGCGAGACGCTCTTGACGTTCAGCTCGTCGCGCAGGATGTCCTCGAACTGCGTGAGCTCGGCGGCGCCGGGCACGACGACGGTGAGCCGCGCGAGCGGCAGCCGCACGCGCAGCCCCTCCTTCTTGCGCAGCGCGTTGGCGACGCTCGAGACCTCGCGCACGGCGTCCATCGCGCGGCGGATGTCCGCGGCCGGCGCGAACTCGGCCGCGTCGGGCCAGTCGGTCAGGTGCACGCTGCGCCCGCCCGTGAGGCCCTGCCACACGCGCTCGGACACGAGCGGGATGAGCGGCGCGGCGACCCGGCACAGGGTCTCGAGCACCGTGTAGAGCGTGTCGAACGCCTCCGTGCTCTTCGGATCGTCGGTCACGCCCGTCCAGAACCGGTCGCGCGAGCGGCGGATGTACCAGTTGGTCAGCACCTCGGCGAAGTCGCGGAGGCGGGCGGACGCCGTCGTCGAGTCGAGCTTCTCGAGGTCGTCGGCGACGTCGCGCACGAGGTCGCCGAGCAGCGCGAGGATGTGCCGATCCAGCACGTCCGTCGAGTCGGTGCGGCGCGTCGCCTCGTAGCCGGCGGCGTTCGCGTAGGTCGAGAAGAAGTACCACGAGTTCCACAGCGGCAGCAGGAACTCGCGCACGCCGGCGCGGATCCCCTCCTCCGTGACGATGAGGTTGCCGCCGCGCAGCACGCTCGACGACATGAGGAACCAGCGCATGGCGTCGGAGCCGTCGCGATCGAACACCTCCGACACGTCGGGGTAGTTGCGCAGCGACTTCGACATCTTCTGCCCGTCGTTGCCGAGCACGATGCCGTGGCACGAGACGCCGGTGAACGCGGGGCGGTCGAACAGGGCCGTGGAGAGCACGTGCATGACGTAGAACCAGCCGCGCGTCTGGCCGATGTACTCGACGATGAAGTCGGCCGGCGCGTGCGCGTCGAACCAGTCCTTGTTCTCGAACGGGTAGTGCACCTGCGCGAAGGGCATCGATCCGGAGTCGAACCAGACGTCGAAGACGTCCTCGATCCGGCGCATCGTGCTCCGCCCCGTCGGGTCGTCGGGGTTCGGGCGCGTCAGCTCGTCGATGTACGGGCGGTGCAGGTCGACCTCTCCGCGCTCGTTGCGCGGCAGCCGGCCGAAATCGCGCTCGATCTCCTCGAGCGAGCCGTACACGTCCACGCGCGGGTGGTTCGGGTCGTCCGACTTCCACACCGGGATGGGCGAGCCCCAGAACCGGTTGCGGCTGATCGACCAGTCGCGCGCGCCCTCGAGCCACTTGCCGAACTGGCCGTGCTTGACGTTCTCGGGCGCCCACGTGATCTGCTCGTTGTTCGCGAGCAGGCGGTCCTTGATGTCGGTGACGCGCACGAACCAGCTCGAGACGGCCTTGTAGATGAGGGGGTTCCGGCAGCGCCAGCAGTGCGGGTAGCTGTGCTCGTAGGACTGCAGGCGCAGCAGCCGGCCCTCGCCGCGCAGCTTGCGCACGATGTCCATGTTGGCGTCGAGCCACAGCTCGCCCTCGAAGTCGGAGACGAACGAGAGGAAGCGGCCGTCGTCGCCGAGCGAGACGATCGTCGGGATCCCGGCGGCGTCGTTCAGGCGCTTGTCGTCCTCACCGTAGGCGGGCGCCTGGTGGACGAGGCCGGTGCCGTCGGACGTCGTGACGTAGTCGTCGACGAGGATCTGCCACGCGTTCTGCATGCCCCACGTCTCGACGTCGGCGAAGTAGTCGAACAGCGGCTCGAAGCGCACGCCGCCCAGCTCCGTGCCCGGCACGCGGATGCGGATCGCGGCGCGGGCGTCGTCGGCGGACTCGTAGCCCAGGTCCTTCGCGTAGCCGGCGAGCAGATCCTCGGCGAGCAGGAACTCGGCGCCCTCGGCGCCCTCCTTCGCGCCGTTCGGCCCGACGGGCACGACCGCGTACGAGATGGCGGGCCCCACCGCGAGCGACGCGTTCGTCGGCAGGGTCCATGGCGTCGTCGTCCACGCGAGCGCGCGCACGCCCTCGAGGCCCAGCGCCTGCGCCTTCTCGCCCGTGAGCGGGAACGACACCGTCACCGACGGGTCCTGCCGCGTCTGGTAGACGTCGTCGTCCATGCGCAGCTCGTGGTTGGACAGCGGCGTCTGGTCGCGCCAGCAGTACGGCAGCACGCGGTACCCCTCGTACGCGAGGCCCTTGTCGTGCAGCGTCTTGAACGCCCACAGCACGCTTTCCATGAACGTGGGATTGAGCGTCTTGTAGCCGTTTTCGAAGTCCACCCAGCGGGCCTGGCGCGTGACGTACGCCTCCCACTCGTCCATGTAGCGCAGCACCGACGCGCGGGCCTTGCCGTTGAACGCCGCGATGCCCATGTCGACGATCTCGCTCTTCTCGGTGATCCCGAGCTGCTTCATCGCCTCGAGCTCGGCCGGCAGGCCGTGCGTGTCCCAGCCGAAGACGCGGTCGACCTTCCGTCCGCGCATGGTCTGGAAGCGCGGGAAGAGGTCCTTGGCGTACCCGGTGAGCAGGTGGCCGTAGTGCGGCAGGCCGTTGGCGAACGGCGGGCCGTCGTAGAACACCCACTCGTCGGCGCCCTCGCGCTGCGCGATCGAGGCGCGGAACGTGTCGTCCGCCTCCCAGAAGCCGAGGATGTCGCGCTCGATGTCCGGGAAGCGCGGGCTCGCCGCGACGCTCGACGGGGCGGCGGCCTGCTCGGCCGCGGGTCCGAACGGGGACTTCGGGTAGGTCATCTCACTCCAGCAGTTCCAAGGGGACTGCGAGGACGACCCGTGCTGTGCAGCCCCGGCCGCGGTACCACCCCGCGTTGCGACGCGTCCCGGAGGACGCGCCACCACTCTCACTGCGGCTGTGACGGGCCTGCCCCGCGCGGTTCTACTGAGGGCCGAGGCCCCGTTCTTCCGCGTGCTCCCCGGTGATGGCCGGATCGATGCGTTTCGTCGATTCTACGCGCCCGGCGCTCGCGTTTCTGCACGTTCACGAGCGGATTCCGCGCCCGCCCCTCGCGTGCCGCGCGTAAACTCACAGAACGCGACGTCGTCCACACGGATATCGAGTCACGCCTGTGCGGGATGACGACATCTGTGCGCGAAGGCGCGGACGTCACCGTCCGCTCGGCGCCAGATGAAGACCTCGCGCGATCGCTCCCGTGATCATCGCCTGCACGGCGGGCCACTCGTGCAGCACCTGGCGGTAGCCGATCCGGATGACGTGATAGCCGGCGAGGCGCAGCTGCGCGTCGTGGGCGTTGTCCTGCAGGCGCTGGGCGTCGACGTGATGGCCGCCGTCGATCTGCACCACGAGGCGCTCGCCGATCAGGAGGTCGACGCGGTGGCCGAGGATCCACGCCTGCTGCTGCATCGGGAGTCCGAGCCACCGCAGTCGCGACACGACGAGGCTCTCCGTCCCGGCATCCGAGTACGGACTCGCCTCCGCGAGGATCCGCCGCGCATTGGGCCCGAGCGGCAGCGTCGCCAGCTGGTCGATCACGACCAGCCTCTGTCGGATCGCCGACTCCCAGACCGCGAGCGCCTGCTCATGGGGTTGGCAGTCCGACACCAGCGCGAGGGCGTTCTCCACCGGATCCTCGAGCGCCCCGGGATCACGCGGCACGATCGGCTTCGCCCAGTGCACATGCGCCGTCGTGGGTCGGCGGAGAGCGCGCCCGGGCGTCGCGGCGACGTGCATCGCACTCGCGCCGACGTCCCACAGCCCCCTGCGCGCCGCCAGCGTCACGCATGTGACCACGACCCCGACCGCCGCCGCCGCGGTCAGGACCGGATCCGCATCGGTCGTGGCGACCCACCCCCGCGCCGGCCGGACGAGCTCTCCCCGCGCGACAGCCCGGTCGATCGCATGCCGGCTTCCGCCGACGGCGTCGCGCAGCGCCGTCGTCCGCATCACCCCGCCGTGCCGACGCACGACCGACCTGTAGCTCATGTCGTCACGGTCTCACCCGCTGTCCCCCGAGCACCCGATGCCCGCCCTCTCTGTGGAGAGATCCCGGCACTCCGGCACCCTGTGAGCGAGCGCTGCCTCCGCGCGCAACCTCCCAGGCCGGGCCTTCGTCAACACCTGCAGCGCATATCTCGTGTGCGTGAGGACGAAACCTGTGCGGGAAGGCGCGGATGCCACCAACCGGCGCGATGCACCCGATCCGCATAGGCTCGGCCCATGGCTCGCACGAAGGATCGTCCGATCGCGCCGCGCGTGTCCGCGCCCGACCTGCCGCGCGAGCTCACGGACGCCGTGGCCGGCCCGCGCCGCGAGCTGCGGCAGGCGCGGCTGGGCGGGCTGACCGGCGACGTCGATCTCTCGCATGCGTCGCTCGAGGAGTGCGTGATGCCGTCGCCGTCAGTCGACGCGATCGCCCTGCGGGGCGCGACGCTCATCGACGTCGAGGTGTCCGACATCCGCGCCGTCGCCGTCAGCGCGCGCGATGCCACCCTGCGCCGTGTGCGCATCGCGGGGTGCGACATCCGGGCCCTGGACCTGCCGCAGGCACAGCTCACCCGCGTGGCGTTCACCCGGTCGCGCGTCGACGAGCTCGACCCGCGCGGCATGCGGGCGACGAACGTGGACCTGCGCGGGCTCGACATGCTCGCCTGCCTCGACGTGCTCGCGCTGCGCGGAGCGACGCTCACCTCGGATCAGGTGCAGCTGCTCGCCCCGGCGTTCGCCGCAGCGGCCGGGATCGACGTGCGCGACTGATCCGAGAGCGCGCCGCCCCGTCCCGGTAGACTCGGCGCACCAGCACACTCAGGCACGCACACACCGTGCCGCACATAGCGAGGAGCGTCACATGACCGCGATTCCCGACAAGCCCGCCCTCGAGGGCCTCGAGGCGAAGTGGGGTGAGCGCTGGGAGCAGGACGGCACGTTCCTCTTCGACCGCGACGCCGCCCTCGCCTCCGGCCGCGCCGGGGTCTACTCGGTCGACACGCCCCCGCCCACGGCCTCGGGGTCGCTGCACATCGGCCACGTGTTCTCGTACACGCACACCGACGTCAAGACGCGCTTCGAGCGCATGCGCGGCAAGACGGTGTTCTACCCGATCGGCTGGGACGACAACGGCCTGCCCACCGAGCGCCGCGTGCAGAACTACTACGGCGTGCGCTGCGACCCGTCGCTGCCGTACGACCCCGACTTCACGCCGCCGTTCGAGGGCAACGCGAAGAGCCTCAAGCCCGCGGATCAGGTGCCCATCAGCCGCCGCAACTTCATCGAGCTGTGCGAGACGCTCACGGTCGAGGACGAGAAGACCTTCGAGTCGCTGTGGCGCCAGCTCGGCCTGTCGGTGGACTGGACGCAGACCTACCGCACCATCTCGGACGACACGATCCGCACGAGCCAGCTCGCGTTCCTGCGCAACTACGAGCGCGGCGAGGCGTACCAGGCGCTCGCGCCCACGCTCTGGGACGTGGACTTCCGCTCCGCGATCGCGCAGGCCGAGCTCGAGGACCGCGACCAGCCGGCCGCCTACCACCGGCTCGCGTTCCACAAGACCGATGGATCGGGCGACATCCTCATCGAGACCACCCGGCCCGAGCTGCTGGCCGCGTGCGTGGCGCTCGTGGCGCACCCGGACGACGAGCGGTACCAGCCGCACTTCGGCACGACCGTGACCACGCCGGTGTTCGGCGTCGAGGTGCCGGTGCTCCCCCACCCCCTCGCGCAGCCGGACAAGGGATCGGGCATCGCGATGATCTGCACGTTCGGCGACATGACCGACATCGTGTGGTGGCGCGAGCTGGATCTGCCCAACCGCACGATCATCGGCCGCGACGGCCGCGTCGTGGCCGAGGCCCCCGAGGCGATCACCTCGGAGGCCGGGCGCGCCGCCTTCGCCGAGCTGGCAGGCAAGACCGTCTTCAGCGCCAAGAAGCGCATGGTCGAGCTGCTCGAGGAGTCGGGCGAGCTGATCGAGGTCGGCAAGACCTTCCAGCACCCCGTGAAGTTCTTCGAGAAGGGCGACCGTCCCCTCGAGATCGTCTCGACCCGCCAGTGGTACCTGCGCAACGGCGCCCGCTCCGAGCAGCTGCGCGAGCGCCTCCTCGAGCTGGGCCGGCAGATCGAGTGGCACCCCGAGTTCATGCGCGTGCGCTACGAGAACTGGGTGAACGGTCTCACGGGCGACTGGCTCGTCTCGCGCCAGCGCTTCTTCGGCGTGCCGATCCCCGTCTGGTACGGCCTCGACGAGAACGGCGAGCGGGACTACGCGCGGGTGCTCGTGCCCGATCTCGCGTCGCTGCCCGTCGACCCCTCGACCGACGTGCCGCCCGGCTACACCGAGGAGCAGCGCGGCGTGCCCGGCGGCTTCGAGGCCGAGACCGACGTGTTCGACACGTGGGCCACGTCGTCGCTGACCCCGCAGCTGGCGGCCGGCTGGGAGCGCGACGCGGAGCTGTGGGATCTCGTGGCGCCGTTCGACGTGCGCCCGCAGGGCCAGGACATCATCCGCACCTGGCTGTTCTCCACCCTGCTGCGCAGCGCGCTCGAGGACGACAGGGCGCCCTGGGCGCACGCGTCGATCTCGGGCTTCATCGTCGACCCCGACCGCAAGAAGATGTCGAAGTCGAAGGGCAACGTGGTCACCCCGGCCGACATCCTCGCGCAGCACGGATCGGACGCCGTGCGCTACTGGGCGGCCTCCAGCCGCCTGGGCGCCGACGCGGCCTTCGACCCGCAGAACCCGACGCAGATCAAGATCGGTCGCCGCCTGGCGATCAAGGTGCTCAACGCGGCGAAGTTCGTCCTCGGCTTCGAGGCGCCCGCCGGCGCCGCCGTCACCGAGGCGCTCGACCTGTCGATGCTCGCGGCGCTCGACGAGGTCGTGACGCAGGCGACCGCGGCGCTCGAGAACTACGACCACGCGCGCGCCCTCGAGCTCACCGAGGCGTTCTTCTGGACGTTCTGCGACGACTACCTCGAGCTCGTGAAGGAGCGCGCGTACACGGGCGGGGACGCCGGCGCCTCGGCGGCCGTCGCGCTGCGCACGGCCCTGTCGACGCTGCTGCGCCTGCTCGCGCCGGTCATCTCGTTCGCGACCGAGGAGGTGTGGTCGTGGTTCCAGGACGGTTCCGTGCACCGCGCCCCGTGGCCGGAGCCGTCGGGCCTCGGTGGCGACCCCGCCGTGCTCGCGGCCGCGAGCGAGGCGCTCATCGGCATCCGCCGCGCCAAGACCGAGGCCAAGGCGTCGCAGAAGACCCCCGTCGCCGTCGCGACGATCGCCGCGCCCGCCGCGCGGACCGAACTGCTGCGCGCCGCCGAGGCCGACCTGCGTGCGGTCGGGCGGATCGCGCAGCTCGAGTTCGTCGAGGGCGAGCAGCTCGCCGTCACCCGGATCGACCTGGCCCCCGAGGAGGCATGATGCAGCTGGGAACGCGCTGGTCCGCGGGCGATGAGCCGCCCCGCTCGGTGCCGCAGGAGCTGCGGGAGGAGATCGCCCGCGTCGAGGCGACGCTCCCGCCCGGGCAGCCTGCGCCCTCGTGGACGCTCACGTGGCTCGAGGGCCGGCCGATCGCCGAGCTCGCCACCGGCATCGAGGTGCGACTGGACGAGGACGGCCGCGCCGTCGCCAGCCGCTTCGATCCGATGGAGTGACGCGCGTCGCGACCCGGCCGGATCACGCGATCGGCCGGGTCGCGCGCACGTAGGCTGACGGGGTGCCTGATCTGGACTTCAACCCCCTTCTCGCCCCCTCGCCGCTGCCGTACGGCGTGCCGGACTACGCCGCGATCCGGCCCGAGCACTATCTGCCCGCCTTCGAGCGCGCGTTCGCCGAGCACCGCGACGAGGTCGCCGCGATCACGGCGCAGGCGGACGAGCCGACGTTCGAGAACACGATCGAGGCGCTCGAGCGCTCGGGCCGCCTGCTCGATCGCGTGAGCCGCGCCTTCTACACGGTCAACTCGGCCCACGCGACGCCCGAGATCCAGCAGATCGGCGAGACGCTCGCGCCGCTGCGCGCCGCGCACGACGACGCGATCCAGCTCGACGCCGCGCTGTTCGCCCGCATCGCGGCCGTGCACGACCGCCTCGACGAGCTCGCCCTCGACGCCGAGCAGCGCTACCTCGTCGAGCGGCGCTTCCGCGAAATGCAGCACGCCGGAGCCGGCCTCGACGAGGCGGCCAAGGCCCGGCTCACCGAGCTGAACACGCGCCTGTCGACGCTCACGACGCAGTTCGAGAAGAACCTGCTCGCCGACACGAACGAGCTCGCGCTCGTCGTCGACGACGCCGCCGAGCTGGACGGGCTGACCGAGGGCGAGATCTCGGCCGCGCGACAGGCGGCCGCCGATCGCGGAATCGATGGCCACCTCATCTCGCTCACGCTGTACACGGGCCACCCGTACCTCTCGTCGCTCACGAACCGCGGCGTCCGCGAGCGACTGCTGAACGCGTCGCGCTCGCGCGCCTCGCGCGGCAACGAGAACGACAACGCGCAGGTGCTGCTCGAGATCGTGCGCCTGCGCGCCGAGCGCGCCCGCCTGCTGGGATACGCGAGCCATGCGGAGTACATCACGTCCGACCAGACCGCCGGCTCCCCCGCCGCCGTCGAGGAGCGGCTGCGCCGTCTCGCCGGCCCCGCGGCGCGCAACGCGCAGCGCGAGCGCTTGGCGCTCGAGCAGATCGCGGGCCACGCGATCGAGGCGCACGACTGGGCGTTCTACACCGAGAAGGTGCGCCAGGCCGAGTACGACCTCGACACCGCCGCCCTGCGCCCCTGGTTCGAGGCCGAGCGCGTGCTCCAGCAGGGCGTGTTCCACGCCGCGCACCTGCTGTACGGGCTGACGTTCCGCGAGCGGGCCGACATCCCCTCGTACCACCCCGGCGTGCGCACGTTCGAGGTGTTCAACGAGGACGGCTCGCCCCTGGGCCTGTACCTGCTCGACCTCTACACCCGCGACACGAAGCGCGGCGGCGCGTGGATGAACTCGATCGTCGTGCAGTCGCGACTGCTGGGCGACGAGCGCCCCGTCGTCGTGAACAACCTCAACGTGCCGCAGCCGGCCGAGGGCTCCCCCACGCTGCTGACGCTCGACGAGGTCAACACGCTGTTCCACGAGTTCGGGCACGCCCTGCACGGCCTGTTCGCCACCGTCACCTACCCGCACTTCGGCGGCACCCAGGTGTACCGCGACTTCGTGGAGCTCCCGAGCCAGGTGAACGAGATGTGGATCCTGTGGCCCGAGATCGTCCGCAACTACGCCGTGCACCATGAGACCGGCGAGCCGCTGCCGGACGACGTGATCGAGCGACTGCAGGCGTCGGGCACGTTCAACGAGGGCTTCGCGACGAGCGAGTACCTCGCGGCCGCGTGGCTCGACCAGGCCTGGCACACCCTCACCGTCGAGCAGGCGGCCGAGGTGCGCGACGTCGCGGCGTTCGAGGCGGCGGCCCTCGCCGACATCGGGCTGGACGACCCGGCCGTCCCGACCCGCTACTCGTCGACGTACTTCCAGCACGTGTTCGCCGGCGGCTACAGCGCCGGGTACTACTCGTACATCTGGAGCGAGGTGCTCGACGCCGACACGGTCGAGTGGTTCCACGAGAACGGCGGCCTCACGCGGGCGAACGGCGACCGGTTCCGCGAGCGCCTGCTGGGCGTGGGCGGATCGAAGGACCCACTCGAGGCGTACCGCGACTTCCGCGGCCGCGACGCCGAGATCGAGCCGCTCCTGAAGCGCCGCGGCCTCACGGCCTGACGCACGAAGGAGGCCCCCGGATCCGCGGATCCAGGGGCCTCCTTCACGTCCTGACGCCTACGCGCTCTTCTTCTTCCGGGCGAAGACGAACGTCGGCTCGCCGCCGTCCTCCACCGCCGCACGCGTGACGATGACCTTGACGATGTCGTCGTTCGACGGGATGTCGAACATGATCGGGCCGAGCACGTCCTCGAGGATCGCGCGCAGGCCGCGGGCGCCGGTCTTGCGCGCCACCGCGAGGTCGGCGATCGCCCGAAGCGCGTCCTCCTCGAACTCCAGCTGCACGCCGTCGAGCGCGAACATGTGCTGGTACTGCTTCACCAGGGCGTTGCGCGGCGTCGTGAGGATCTCCATGAGCGCGTCCTGATCGAGCGGGTTCACCGACGCGATCACGGGCAGGCGCCCGATGAACTCGGGGATGAGACCGAACTTGTGCAGGTCCTCGGGCAGCACCTCGCCGAAGAGCGTGTTCTCCTGGCTCTTGTCGTGCAGCGGCGCGCCGAAGCCCACGCCGTGCTTGCCGACGCGCGCGGAGACGATATCCTCCAGGCCCGCGAAGGCGCCCGCCACGATGAACAGCACGTTCGTCGTGTCGATCTGGATGAACTCCTGGTGCGGGTGCTTGCGGCCGCCCTGCGGCGGCACGGAGGCAACCGT
Organism: Microbacterium sp. FG3; assembly: GCF_057809335.1. Classification (NCBI taxonomy): domain Bacteria; kingdom Bacillati; phylum Actinomycetota; class Actinomycetes; order Micrococcales; family Microbacteriaceae; genus Microbacterium; species Microbacterium sp. FG3. Next base: position 53,396 of record NZ_JBMDJT010000002.1, read on the forward strand.
GCCCTCGAGGATCTTCAGCAGCGCCTGCTGCACGCCCTCGCCCGACACGTCGCGCGTGATCGAGGGGTTCTCGGCCTTGCGCGCGATCTTGTCGACCTCGTCGATGTAGATGATGCCGGTCTCGGCGCGCTTGACGTCGTAGTCGGCGGCCTGCAGCAGCTTGAGCAGGATGTTCTCGACGTCCTCGCCCACGTAGCCGGCCTCGGTCAGCGCCGTCGCGTCGGCCACCGCGAACGGCACGTTGAGCCGCTTCGCGAGCGTCTGCGCGAGATACGTCTTGCCGCAGCCGGTCGGCCCGAGCATGAGGATGTTGCTCTTGGCGACCTCGACGTCCTCGGCCTTCTGCTCGGCGGGGCGCAGCTCGCTGCGCGCGCGGACGCGCTTGTAGTGGTTGTAGACGGCCACGGACAGGGCGCGCTTGGCGTCCTCCTGGCCGATGACGTACTCCTCGAGGAAGTGGAAGATCTCGCGGGGCTTGGGCAGATCGAACTCGGCGGCCTCGCCGTCGGACGACGACTCCGCCATCCGCTCCTCGATGATCTCATTGCACAGCTCGACGCACTCGTCGCAGATGTACACGCCCGGTCCCGCGATCAGCTGCTGGACCTGCTTCTGACTCTTGCCGCAGAAGGAGCACTTGAACAGGTCGGCGCTCTCACCGATGCGTGCCATGGGTCCTCCTGAGCTGATCCTGTCGGGTCATGGTCCCGAGCCTAGCCGCTGCCACCGACACGGGCGTGTTGCCGCGCGCCCGGCGCGTATCCGGTCCATAACGAAGGCCCCGGCGTCTCCGCCGGGGCCTTCGCCATCGTCACTTCGAGACCGGGCCTCGCTTGCGGGTGCTGAGCACCTGGTCCACCAGGCCGTACTCGACGGCCTCGGCGGCGCCGAGGATCTTGTCGCGGTCGATGTCCTTGTTCACCTGCTCGATCGAGCGGTTGGAGTGCTTCGCGAGTGTCTCCTCGAGCCACGTGCGCATGCGCAGGATCTCGGCCGCCTGGATCTCGATGTCCGACGCCTGCCCGTGACCGGCCTCGCCGACGGCGGGCTGGTGGATGAGCACGCGCGCGTTCGGCAGCGCGAGGCGCTTGCCCGGCGCGCCGGCGGCGAGCAGCACGGCCGCGGCCGAGGCGGCTTGGCCGAGCACGACGGTCTGGATCTGCGGCGAGATGTACTGCATCGTGTCGTAGATCGCCGTCATCGCCGTGAACGATCCGCCCGGCGAGTTGATGTACATGATGATGTCGCGGTCGGGGTCCTGGCTCTCGAGCACCAGCAGCTGGGCCATCACGTCGTCGGCGGACGCGTCGTCCACCTGCACGCCGAGGAAGATGACGCGGTCCTCGAACAGCTTGTTGTAGGGGTCCTGGCGCTTGTAGCCGTAGGCCGTGCGCTCCTCGAACTGCGGCAGGATGTAGCGGCTCGACGGAACCTGGAAGCCCTGCGGCGTGGAGGTGTGGGGGGTGTGCATCTCTCCTGTTGTCCTTGTCCCTCAGTTGCGATCCGTGCCGCCGGCGCCGACGACGTCCTGCGCGTGCTCGCGGATGTGGTCGACGAAGCCGTACTCCAGGGCCTCCTCGGCCGTGAACCAGCGGTCGCGGTCGCCGTCCTCGTTGATCTGCTCGACGGTCTTGCCCGTCTGCGCGGCCGTGATCTCGGCCAGGCGGCGCTTCATGTCGAGGATCAGCTGGGCCTGCGTCTGGATGTCGCTCGCCGTGCCGCCGAAGCCGCCGTGCGGCTGGTGCAGCAGCACGCGCGCGTTCGGCGTGATGTAGCGCTTCCCCTTGGTGCCGCTGGTCAGCAGCAGCTGGCCCATCGACGCGGCCATGCCGATGCCGACCGTGACGATGTCGTTCGGCACGAACTGCATCGTGTCGTAGATCGCCATGCCGGCCGTGATCGAGCCGCCGGGCGAGTTGATGTAGAGATAGATGTCCTTGTCGGGGTCCTCGGCGGCGAGCAGAAGGATCTTCGCGCAGATCTCGTTCGCGTTCTCGTCGCGCACCTCCGAGCCAAGCCAGATGATGCGGTCCTTCAGCAGCCGGTCGAAGGCACTCTGTGCCATCAGCGGTTCGGGCATTCTCACTCCATTCGATGGTGCGTCGATACGACACTACCGGCGGGCCCCCGCACCCCCGGCCTTGTTCGCCGTCGGCATAGGAGCGTGTCAGCGCCGGCGCCCGTAGCACTCCCCGCGCCCGCGTCCAAGCCCTCGCGGCATCGCGCGCGGGCGTCCTAGCGTGGGCGGCGTCGGCCGTCGCGCCGCGGCCGATCCCCCGAACGAGAGAGGTGACCATGACGCGATTCGGATACACCCTGATGACCGAGCAGAGCGGACCGAAGGAGCTCGTCGGCTACGCCGTCGACGCGGAGCGCGCGGGCTTCGACTTCGAGGTCATGAGCGACCACTACTCCCCCTGGCTGGCCTCGCAGGGGCACTCCCCCTACGCGTGGTCGGTGCTGGGCGCCGTCGCGCACGCCACCGAGCGCGTCGGCCTCGCCACCTACGTGACGTGCCCCACCATGCGCTACCATCCGGCGGTCGTCGCGCAGAAGGCGGCGACCGTGCAGCTGCTCGCCGACGGGCGGTTCACGCTGGGCCTCGGCGCGGGCGAGAACCTCAACGAGCACGTCGTGGGCGAGCGCTGGCCGGGCGTCGACGAGCGCCACGACATGCTCGAGGAGGCCGCGCTCATCATCCGCGAGCTGCTGACGGGCGAGCTGGTCACGTGGGAGGGCGAGCACTTCCGCGTGGAGTCGGCCCGGCTCTGGGACGCGCCCGACGGCGGCGTGCCGATCGGCATCGCCGTGTCGGGCGAGAAGTCGCTCGAGCGCTTCGCGCCGATCGGCGATCACCTCATCACGACGATGCCGGACGCGACGCTCGTCGAGGGCTGGGGCGCGCGCACGCGGGGCGCGGACCCGCGCGCCATCGGCCAGGTTCCGATCTGCTGGGCACCCGACGCGGACGAGGCCGTGGCGCTCGCGCACGATCAGTTCCGGTGGTTCGGCGGCGCGTGGCGCGTGAACTCCGATCTGCCCACGCCCGCGGGCTTCACGCAGGCGACGCAGTACGTCCGGCCGGAGGACGTCGCACAGTCGATCGCGTGCGGTCCCGACCTCGACGCGCTCGCCGAGAGCGTGCAGCCGTTCCTCGACGCCGGTTTCACCGACATCGCCCTCGTGCAGGTGGGCGACCGGCACCAGCAGCGCTTCCTGGACGAGGCGGCCGAGCCGCTGCTCGAACGCCTGCGCGCGCTCGGCTGAGCGGGCGGGAACGACGAAGGGGCGGGCGCATCGCGCGCCCGCCCCTTCGTGTGAGAGGTGCTTACTCGGCTTTCTCGGCCTCGGCCTCGGCCTCGTCGCCCTCGTCCTCGGATGCGGCGTCCTCGACGAGCGCGAAGTCCGACACGTCGACCGGCTTGCCGTTGGTGTCGACGACCTCCGCCTTGCCGAGCAGGATCGACAGCGCCTTGTTGCGCGCGACGTCGCCCATGAGCGCGGGCAGCTGGCCGCCCTGCTGGATGGCCTGGATGAACTCCTGCGGCGCCATGCCGTATTGACCGGCCGACTGGATGAGGTACTGCGTGAACTCGTCCTGCGACACCTGCACGTCGAGCTGCTCGGCGTAGGCGTCGAGCAGCATCTGCGTGCGGAACTGCTTCTCGCTCGCCTCGGCCACCTCGGCGCGGTGCTCGTCATCCTCGAGACGGTTCTCGGCCTCGAGGTGGCGGTGCACCTCGTCCTCGACGAGCTGCGCGGGCACGGGGATCTCGACCTGCTCGAGCAGCGTCTCGATGAGCTTGTCGCGGGCCGCCGACGCCTGCGCGAACGCGCCGCGCGACTGCGTCTGCTCCGCGAGGCTCTCGCGCAGCTCGGCGAGCGTGTCGAACTCGCTGGCCATCTGGGCGAAGTCGTCGTCGGCCTCGGGCAGCTCACGCTCCTTGACGGCCTTGACGGTGACGGAGACCTCGGCCTCCTCGCCCGCGTGGTCGCCGCCGACGAGCGTCGACTTGAAGGTGGTGTCCTCGCCGGCCGTGAGCGACTCGATCGCCTCGTCCGTGCCCTCGAGCAGCTGGCCGGAGCCCAGCTCGTACGACACGCCCTCGGCGCGTTCGATCTCGGTGCCGCCGATCGTGGCGACGAGGTCGAGCTCGACGAAGTCGCCCTTGGCGGCCGGGCGGTCCACGGTGACGAGCGTGCCGAAGCGGGCGCGCAGGTCGTTGAGCGCCTCCTCGACCTTGGCCTCGTCGACCTCGATCGCGTCGACCTCGACCTTCAGGCCCTCGATCGAGGGAGCCTCGAACTCGGGACGCACGTCGGTCTCGATGTCGACGACGAGGTCGCCCGAGAAGTCCTTCTCGTTCGGCCACTCGACGATCTCGGCCGACGGGCGGCCGAGGACCTTGAGGTCGTTCGCGGCGACCGCCTCGCGGTAGAAGCCGTCCAGCCCCTCATTCGCCGCGTGCTCGAGGACGGCGACGCGGCCGACACGCTGGTCGATGATCGGCGCCGGCACCTTGCCCTTGCGGAAGCCGGGGATCTGCACGTCCTGCGCGATGTGCTCGTAGGCGTGCTGGATGCTCGGCTTGAGCTCCTCGGGGCTGACCGTGATGTGCAGCTTCACCCGGGTCGGGCTGAGCTTCTCGACGGTGCTGTTGACCATGCTGGTTGCTTCTCCTCGTGACGGACCCGCACGCGATCCGCACGGGGGTTCAGGTCTTCGGGCCGTTCGTCGGGGCGACAGGATTTGAACCTGCGACTTCCCGCTCCCAAAGCGGGCGCTCTACCAAGCTGAGCTACGCCCCGGGGCTTCCCGCGGAGCGGGAGTGCGAAACGGCCCCGTCGAGTCTAGCCGACTCGGCGATCGGGCACCTGATGGCCGGATCGCGGGCGCGCCGCGGTGGACCGCAGACCCGCGGGACGGGAGACGCATGTGGAGGGGATGACGGGAATCGAACCCGCGTGACCAGTTTGGAAGACTGGGGCTCTACCATTGAGCTACATCCCCGGACTGCCGGGCAGCGCGTACGAGTCTAGCCGACGCGCGAACCGGGTCGGAAACAGCGCCGGGTCACGGCGCGCCGCCGATTGCCGCGTGGATGCGCGCGTTCTCGACGTAGCGATCGGCGTTGTCGCGCAGGCCGGCGACCTCCTCGTCCGTCAGCTCGCGGCGGACCTTGGCGGGCACGCCGGCGACGGGCGAGCGCGGCGGGATGACGCTGCCCTCGAGCACGACGGCGCCGGCCGCGATGAGACACTGCGGGCCGACGACCGCTCCCGACAGCACGACCGATCCCATCCCGACGAGCGAGCCGTCGCCGATCTCGCACCCGTGCACGACGGCGTTGTGGCCGATCGAGACATCCTCTCCGATCCGCGCGGGATGATCCCGATCCACGTGGATCGCGACGCTGTCCTGCACGTTGCTGCGGGCACCGATCCGGATCTCGTTGACGTCGCCCCGCAACACGGCGTTGTACCAGACGCTCGTCGACTCCCCCAGCCCCACGTCGCCGATCACCCTCGCGCCGTCCGCGACGAAGGCCGACGGATCGACGGCCGGCTCGGCACCAGGCAGGGACAGGACGGACGCGGTCGCGGCGATGCTCATGCGCCCATCGTGCCACGGCCGGCGGGCCGCGTTTCGGCCAGGTCAGCGACCCGTTAGCCCAGCCTCAGCTTGCTTGCGGAATGCCTGCGGGTGGGGCACCGTTGAGGTCATCGGATGGCGCATTCACGCCACTTCCGCGAGGTGACCAACGGGAGGAATCACCATGAGCAAGCAGACCATCGCGGCCACCGCCGCCGACCCCACCGTCGCCGCCGCCGCCTCGCAGTTCCTGTCGCCCGTCGTGCTGGGCCTGCAGGCCCTCGTGGTGAACGGCAAGCAGGCGCACTGGCACGTGCGCGGCGCCAACTTCGTGGGCGTGCACGAGTTCCTCGACACGCTCGTCGCCCACGCGGGTGGCTGGGCCGACGAGGCCGCCGAGCGCATCATCGCCCTGGGCCTGCCGATCGACGCGCGCCTCGACACGATCGCCGAGAAGGCGCCGGCCACGCACGTGGGCGCCGGGTTCGAGCAGTCCGACCAGCTCATCGCGAAGGTCGTGGCCGACATCGACGCCGTCATCGCCGACCTCGATGCCGCGATCGACGGCCTCGACGAGATCGACCTCACGAGCCAGGACGTCGCGATCGGCATCAAGGCCGGCCTCGAGAAGGACCGCTGGTTCCTCGTCGCGCACGTCGCGGAGTAAGCCGCCGCCTCCGATGCCCCGGGCCGATCGGCCCGGGGCATCGTCGCGTTCAGGCCAGGTGCGTGAGGCGCCCGCCGAGCAGCGTCGCGTGGACGGGCATGGCGCGCAGCGCGACGCGGTCCGCGGCGACGGGATCGTGCGCGACGATCGCGAGATCGGCCGGCGATCCGGGCTCGATCGTCTGCGGGTCGATCGATCCGCCCGCCGTCGAGGCCGCGAGCGCCGTGCGCGCGTCGATCCCCTGCTCCGGCCGCCAGGGCTCCCGGTCGTCGTCGGTGCGGAACACCGCGGCCGACATCGCGACCCAGGGGTCCAGCGGCGCCACGGGCGCGTCGGAGCCGAACAGCAGCCGCACCCCCGCGTCGCGGAACGAGCGCAGCGGGTAGGGGCTCGCCGCGTGGGAGCCCCAGTAGCGCTCGGTGAGCTCCCGGTCGTCCATCGCGTGCTGCGGCTGCACGCTGGCCGCCACCCCCAGGTGCGCGAACCGCTGCACATCGGCGGCCGACACGAGCTGCGCGTGCTCGATGCGGCCCGGCACGCCGGCGCGGGCGAAGGCGTCGAGGGCCGCGGCGTTGGTGCGGTCGCCGATCGCGTGGATCGTCGTCGCGATGCCCGCGGCCGCGGCGCGGATCACGAGCCGCGCCATCTCTTCTGGAGACGCGTTGGGGCCCCCGTGATTGTGCGGATCGTCGGCGTACGCGTCGGTCGTCCATGCCGTGCGCGTGCCGAGCGAGCCGTCGGCGAGCACCTTGAGCATGCCCATCCGCACGAGGCCGGCGGCGTCGAATGCGTCGCCCGTGGCCAGGCCGTCGGCGATCGCCTCGTCGAGGTGATCGGGGTACACGGCGGCGTGCACGCGCAGCCCGTCCCAGCCCGCCGCGGCGCGCCGCCGCCAGGCCGTCAGCTCGTCGCCGAACTCCAGATCCCAGACGCCGACCACACCGCGCGCCGCGGCGTCGCGGGCGGCCCGCCGGATGAGTCGGTCGGCCGCGCCGTCGGAGAGCTCGTTGACGGCGACGATCGTGGCGAACGCGGGCCCCTCGCGCAGCACACCGGACGGGTCCGGCGCGATCCCCTCGCGGCGGAAGGCGGCGGTGTTCATCCAGACCGAGTGCGAGTCGGCGCCGAGCAGGTACGTCGGCACGTCCCCCGTGGCCCCGTCGAGCACGTCGAGACTCGCCGGCTCCGGCCACAGCCCCTCGCGCCAGTGCTGCAGCACGCGGCGCCCGTCATCTCCCGGCTCCTGCCGCGCCGCGAAGTCGGCGGCCTCCGCCGCCGTGCGCGCGTGCGCGACCGAGGGGCGCGAACGCGACAGCGCCCACTGGCGCAGGTGCACGTGGTGGTCCCACAGGCCGGGCACGAGCCACGCGCCGCCCGCGTCGAGCACGACGCCGTCGCGCCGCGCGTTGCCGGCGGGGGCGATGTCGAGGATGCGCCCGTCGCGCAGGAAGACGTCGTACGGCGCGTCGGGCTCCACGAGCGCGAGCGGCATGAGCTCGCGCCCCTCCCCCGCGATCCGCGCGTTCGCGATCACGTCGACGGTGGATCCGACTTCCATCCCGCTCCTCACCTCTGGCAGTTCGGGCACCAGTACAGCTTGCGCGCCTGCATCTCCTCGAGCGCGATCTCGGTGCCGCACACGCGGCACGGCAGCCCGGCGCGGTGGTAGACCCAGTGGCGGTCGTCGCGGCTGGCCATGGCCTTGCGCCACGCCTCGCCCTCGAGCCCGTCCATCGTCATCATCTGCCCGGTCTCGACGCCGATGCGCAGCAGCGCGTCCCAGTCGCGCCACAGCCCGCGCACGATCTCCTCGGGGATCGCGCGGCCCGGCGTATGCGGATCGAGGCGCGCGCGGAAGAGCATCTCGGCGCGGTAGACGTTGCCGATCCCGCTCACCACCGCCTGGTCCATGAGCAGCTGACCGATCGCCACGTTGCGCGCCCGCACGGCGCGGACGAAGCGCTCCTCGTTCTCGGTGGGGTCGCCCACGAGCGGATCCGGTCCCAGACGCGCGATCACGGCCTCCACCTGCTCGGCCGTCTCGACCGCGCACGCCGTGGGGCCGCGCAGATCGGCGCACGTGCTCTCGGTCAGCAGCCGCAGGCGCACCTGCCCGACGACGGGCGGCGGCCACTCGGCGTCCGGCGCCTCGAGCCCGTCGGGCTCGTCGAGGCCCTTCGTCTGCTCGGACATGCGCACGTGCACGCGCGTGCGCCGGGGCGCCCCGATCGACGTGAGCGAGTTCTCGCCGGCGTCGTCGAAGACCGGCTCGTCGCCGAGCACCGTGCCGCGCTGGTTCGTCTGCCCCATCCGGCCGTTGGCGGAGGCGATGGTGGGGTCGACGAGGATCTCGCCCGCGAAGTCCCACGCGCCGTACAGGCCGAGGTGCACGCGCAGCCAGGCGCCCGAGTCGAACTCGAGGAACATCTGCTTGCCCACCGCCTGCGCGCGCGTGGGCGTGCGGCCCGAGAGCATCGCCGCGCCCTCGGCGAAGCGGCCCTGCGGGCTCGTGGCCTGCACGGGGCGGCCCACGAAGTTGCGCGCGAACTGGCGGGCGATGCGGTGGACGGAGTGGCCCTCTGGCATGCCTACGCGCCCGCGCGCGGATCGGGCTCGAGCGTGCCGTCGGTCTCGAACGCCGCGATCTGGCCGATCCGGCGCGCGTGCCGCTCCTCGCCCGAGAACGGCGTCTCGACGAAGCGGTCGATGAAGCGCGCGACCTCCTCGAACGTGTGCTGGCGCGCGCCGATCGCGATGACGTTGGCGTCGTTGTGCTCGCGCGCGAGCTCGGCGGTCGCGATGCTCCACACGAGCGCGGCGCGCACGCCCCTCACCTTGTTCGCGGCGATCTGCTCGCCGTTGCCCGATCCGCCGAACACGACGCCGAGCGCCTCGACGCCGGCCTCGTGGTCGGCGACGACGGCCTGCGCCGCGCGGATGCAGAACGACGGGTAGTCGTCGAGCGGGTCGTAGGAGACGGGCCCGTGGTCGATCACCTCGTGGCCCGCACCCGCCAGGTGGTGCTGCAGCTGCGTGGAGAACTCGAGGCCGGCGTGGTCGGTCGCGATGTGGATCCGCATGCTGCGATTCTCCCCTATGCCCGGCCGATCACGGCGCAATGCCTGCGGCGGCGGGCTTGAACCCCGCGCGCACGTTCTCGCAGCACCCCGGGCGGCAGACGTCGAACCACGGCCCCAGCTCCGTGCGGTGCGGGCGCTCGCCCGCGGGGGTACCGCGCAGACGCTCCTCGACGAGATCGACGAGTCCCGCTACGTAGGCCGGGTCCACGCCGGGGGTCGGCGTGCGCACCGCCCGGATGCCGACCCTCTCGGCCGTGTCCTTCGCCTCGTTGTCGAGGTCCCAGAGGACCTCCATGTGGTCGCTGACGAAGCCGAGCGGCACGATCGTGATCGCCTGCACACCGGCCGCGGGCAGCTCCTCGATGACGTCGTTGATGTCGGGCTCGAGCCACGGCTGCGAGGCGGGGCCCGAGCGGGACTGGTAGACGAGCTTCCACCCCACCTCGGCCGCCTCCGGCAGGCGTGTGGCGATGTCCGCCATGACGGCCTCGGCCACCGCCAGGTGCTGGGCGGCGTAGGCGCCGCCCTCGCCCCAGTCGATGTCGCGCGGCCCGGAGCGCTGCGCGTCCTGCATCGGCACGCTGTGGGTGGAGAACAGCACCTGGATGGCGTCCGCGGAGATCCCGTCACCGAGGTACACGCGGATCGCCGCCTCCACGCCCTCGATGAAGGGCTGCACGAAACCGGGGTGGTCGAAGAACTGGCGCACCTTGTCGATCGTCATGCGATCGCCGAGATCGTTGTCGATGAGCACGCGCGCGAAGTCCTCGCGGTACTGCCGGCAGCTCGAGAACGAGCTGTAGGCGCTCGTCGAGATAGCCAGCAGCGTGCGCCGCCCGTCCTGATCCGCCTGCGTGACTGCCTGGTCGAGATAGGGCGCCCAGTTGCGGTTGCCCCAGTACACCGGCAGATCGAGCCCGCGTCGCGCGATCTCCGCCTCGAGGGCACGCTTGAGCTCGCGGTTCTGCGCGTTGATGGGACTCACGCCGCCGAAGTGGCGGTAGTGCGTGGCGACCTCCTCGAGCCGCTCGTCCGGGATGCCGCGACCGCGCGTCACATTGCGCAGGAACGGGATGACGTCGTCCTGGCCCTCGGGACCGCCGAAGCTGGCGAGGAGGATTCCGTCGTAGGCGACGGGGGCCTCGACGTGGGCGGAGCCGCTCGAGGCGGCGGCGGATGCGAACGGAACGGTGACCTCAGGCTCGGCGGTGCTCACCCCTCCATTTTCGCACCCGCGTAGAAGAACTCCCCCAGCCGGCATGCAGGATCGGCATATCGGCTCCGCATTCGCGCTTTCCCGCGCCGGGAGGGCGCGAGCACGTAGGCTTGACCAGTCGCCGCGCCCGCCGGCGCGGCTCCCCCGATCGTTTCCACCACCAGGGAGTTGCGCAGTGCCTGGAGAGAACCTCACCCGCATTGAGGCGCAGGAGCGTCGCGCCGTCGTCGACACGCAGTCCTACGCGGTCACGCTCGACCTCACCAAGGGCGACGAGGTGTTCGGCTCGCGCAGCGTCGTGCGCTTCGCCGCGACACCCGGGGCATCCACCTTCATCGACCTCATCGCGCGCGAGGTGCGCGAGGTCACGCTCAACGGCGTGCAGCTCGAGCCCTCCGAGGTCTTCGCGGACGCGCGGATCCGGCTCGACGGGCTCGAGGCCGAGAACGAGCTCGTCGTCGACGCCGACTGCGAGTACACGCACACGGGCGAGGGCCTGCACCGCTTCGTCGACCCCGTCGACGGCGAGGTGTACCTGTACACCCAGTTCGAGGTGCCCGACTCGCGCCGCGTCTTCGCGGTCTTCGAGCAGCCCGACCTCAAGGCCGCGTTCCAGTTCACGGTCACGGCGCCGTCGACGTGGCAGGTCGTCTCGAACCAGCCGACCCCCGAGCCGATCCTGCACGACGACAACGAGAGCGCCACGTGGGGCTTCGAGCCCACGCCGCGGATCTCGTCGTACATCACCGCGCTGATCGCCGGACCGTACGAGGTCGTCCGCTCGGAGCTGACGAACACCGAGGGCCGCGTCGTGCCGCTCGGCGTGTTCGCGCGCAAGAGCCTGTGGCAGCACGTCGACGCCGACTACATCTTCGAGAAGACCCGGCAGGGCTTCGCGTACTACGAGGAGAAGTTCGGCTTCCCGTACCCGTTCGCGAAGTACGACCAGCTCTTCGTGCCGGAGTTCAACGCCGGGGCGATGGAGAACGCGGGCGCGGTCACCTTCACCGAGACCTACGTGTTCCGCAGCAAGGTGACCGACGCCGTCAAGGAGCGCCGCGTCGTCACGATCCTGCATGAGCTGGCGCACATGTGGTTCGGCGACCTCGTGACCATGAAGTGGTGGAACGACCTGTGGCTGAACGAGTCGTTCGCCGAGTGGGCGTCGACCATCGCCACGGCCGAGGCCACCGAGTGGACCGAGGCGTGGACCACGTTCAACGCCATGGAGAAGACCTGGGCGTACCGCCAGGACCAGCTGCCGTCCACGCACCCGATCGTCGCGGAGATCAACGACCTCGAGGACGTGCAGGTCAACTTCGACGGCATCACGTACGCCAAGGGCGGCTCGGTGCTCAAGCAGCTGGCCGCCTGGGTCGGCATCGACGCGTTCTTCGCCGGGGTGGGCGCCTACTTCCGCAAGCACGCGTACTCGAACACCGAGCTGTCGGATCTGCTCGTGGAGCTGGAGCGCACGAGCGGACGCGACCTGTCGACGTGGTCGAAGAAGTGGCTCGAGACCGCCGGCGTCAACACGCTCTCGCCCGCGATCGACGAGGACGTGGACGGCCGGATCACGCGGTTCCGCGTGCTGCAGACCGCGCCGGCCGACTACGCGACGATCCGCCCGCATCGCCTAGGGATCGGCTTCTACGACCTGCAGGACGGCGCGCTCGTGCGCACGCACCGCGTGGAGGTCGACGTGGACGGCGACGTCACCGAGATCGCGGAGCTGAAGGGCCGCGCCCGCCCCGCGCTCGTGCTGCTGAACGACGAGGACCTCGCGTACGCGAAGATCCGCCTCGACGAGCGCAGCCTCGCCACGGCGATCGACCACCTCTCCGACATCGCCGACCCGCTCGCGCGCTCGCTCGTGTGGGGTGCCGCGTGGGATCAGACCCGCGACGCCGAGACGGCCGCGAGCGACTACGTCGACCTCGTGCTGCGCAACATCGGCGCCGAGACCGAGTCGACCACCATCCGCACCACGCTCGCGCAGCTGCAGCTGGCCGCTAACTCGTACGTCGCGCCCGACCGTCGCGACGAGACCCGCGCCAAGGTGGCCGACGGCCTCTGGCGGCTGCTGCAGGAGGCGGCGCCCGGCAGCGACCTGCAGCTGCAGCTCGCGACCGCCTTCGCCTCGGCCGCGTCGACCCCCGCGCAGTGGGACAACGTGCGCCGGCTGCGCGAGGGCGAGGTCGCGCTCGAGGGCCTGCAGATCGACGAGGACCTCGCGTGGCAGCTGCTCATCTCGCTGGCCGCCGGCGGCGTGGCCGACGAGGCGGCGATCGCCGCGGCGCTCGAGGCCGACAACACGGCCAAGGGCGGCGAGTTCGCCGCGCAGGCGCGTGCGGCGCTGCCGACGCCCGAGGCGAAGCAGGCGGCCTGGGCCGCGCTCGTGGAGGACGACTCGCTGCCGAACACCGTGGTGCGGTCGGCGGCCACCGGATTCGTCCACCCCGCCACCCGCGACCGGCTCGAGGCGTTCGTGCCCCGGTACTTCGACATGCTGCTGCCCGTCTGGGAGGGCCGCACGTACCAGATCGCGTCGTACCTCATCGAGCTGCTGTACCCGGCGCCGCTGGCGAACGTCGAGCTGCGCGACGCGACGAGGGCCTGGCTCGCGGCCCACACCGACGCGCCTGCCGCCCTTCGTCGCCTCGTGCACGAGTGCCTCGCCGGCGTGGAGCGGGCGCTCACGGCGCAGTCGCGCGACGCGGAGTGACGCGAGCGGGTCAGGGAGGGAGCGCGAGGGATGCGTGCCTTCGACACCGGCGATGAGCCGCAGATCACCCCGGAGTTCTGGAGCGGCGTGCTCGAGACGCTGCGGGCCGTCGGCCTCGACGCGCTGTGGGTGGCCGTCACCCTCATCGTGTGCGTCGCCATCGCGTGGGCGCTGCGGCTGATCATCCGGCGCGTCGTGCACCGGATCGTGGAGGGCGCCAAGTCCAAGGCGGACGTCGCCGACACCCGCGCGATCGAGCGCTCCCCGCTCGCGTCGGTGCGGATCGTGCAGCGCTCGCGCACCCTCGGGTCGATCCTCACGAACATCGTGAACGTCGCGATGGTCGTCATCGCGGCGCTGCTCGTCATCGCGATCGTCGCCCCCGACCTGCTCGGCTCGCTCACGCTGCTGAGCGCCGCCGTCGGCGCGGGTCTCGGCTTCGGGGCGCAGAACATCGTCAAGGACGTGCTCAACGGGATCTTCGTCGTCGCCGAGGATCAGATCGGGATCGGCGACGTCGTGGACGTGGGGCTCGCCTCCGGCGTCGTCGAGTACGTGAGCGTGCGCGTCACGCACGTGCGCGACGTCAACGGCACCCTCTGGTACGTGCGCAACGGCGAGATCCTGCGCATCGGCAACATGTCGCAGGGGTGGTCGCGCGTCGTGCTCGACGTCAGCCTGCCCGCCGACGTGGACGTCGACGACATCGAGCACACGCTCGGCGGCGTCGCCTCCGCGCTCGCGCACGACCCCGCCTGGCGCACGCGCGTCATCGGCGATCCGGAGGTCTGGGGCCTGGAGTCGGTCGACGGCGAGACGCTCGTGATGCGGCTGGTCGTGAAGGCCAAGCCGAGCACGAAGGAGGACGTCGCCGCCGAGCTGCGCAAGCGACTGCACGCCGAGCTGCGGGCGCACGGCGTCGAGCTGCCCGGCGTGGCGAGCGTCGCGCTCACCGGCGCCGAGGGAGCCATGCGGGTGCGCGGCCTGAACCCGCCGACACGTCCGCAGCACCTCCCCGCGCGCCCCACGTGGCACCCGCGGGGCGCGACCTCGACGTCGGCGCCGCAGGAGCGCCGCCCCGCCGACAAGGCACCGGACGAGCCCGCCGACGGATCCGCGGACGGATCCGCTGAGGAGGAGAAGTGACCGACGAGACCAGCTTCTACGAGCAGGTGGGCGGGCGCGAGACCTTCGCCCGGCTGGCCGACGCGTTCTATCGCGGCGTCGCGGACGATCCCGTGCTTCGTCCCATGTATCCCGAGGAGGACCTCGGTCCCGCCAGGGAGCGCCTGCTGCTGTTCCTCGAGCAGTACTGGGGCGGCCCCACCACGTACAGCGAGCAGCGCGGGCACCCGCGCCTGCGCATGCGCCACGCGGCGTTCCACGTCAACCCGGACGCGCGCGACCGCTGGCTCGCGCACATGCGCGCCGCCGTCGACGAACTCGAGCTCTCACCGCTGCACGAGGCCACGCTGTGGGACTACCTGCAGCGCGCCGCGCACGCCATGGTGAACACGTTCGAGCCGACACCCGGCGCCGCCGGCTCCTGAGTGTCAGCGCCCGGTCGGGCGCACCTGCGTCATGCCCGAGACGGCGGGTCCCCTGCTGAGCACGTGACCGCGGCGCAGGGTGACGCGGGTCCACCGGCCCGCGGCCATCACGCGCGCCCGCTCCTCGCCACCCACGAACCCGAACGCGAACGCCGCGAAGGCGACGCCCAGCGGCAGGCCCCCGAGCTCCTCGTCCGGCGCGCCCCAGACGGCGCCGCGCACGGCGCGCACCGCGTCCTCGCCCGGGTTCTGCGGCAGCCGCTCGGCGACCGCGGCGATGCCCCACTGCGCGCGGCTCGCGAGCGTGGCCGCCGCGATCTCGCCGCGCGCCTCCCAGCCGGCGCGGGGTGGCGCGATGCCGGCCCAGGCCGGGGCGATGGCGGTCTCCGGCAGCGCGAGCGCCGTGGGGTCGTCCGTGGCCGCGAGCTCGGCGACGACGAGATCGCACTCGAGCTCGGGATCGGCGGCGAGCACGCGCATCGCGAGCACGGTCGGCGTGCGGTCCAGCAGCCCGTGCGGCGCGAGCGCGGCGCTCGTCATCGCCAGCACGCCCCCGGCGCCCTGCAGCCGCACGCCCTCGGCGCCGGCCTGCGCCGCGCGGCCCGCGAAGGTCAGGGCGTCGCGCGCGGAGTCGGCATCGGCCAGCAGGAGTCGGGGGGCCATCCGACCTAGACTACTTTCTCGTGACCCTCGAGCTCCCCACCGATCCTGTCGAGATGCTGCGGGGGGTGCTGGCGCTCGACGACACCGGGGCGCGCACCTCGAACGACATCTTCGTCGGCGCCTCCCACCCGATGCCGAGCGGCCGCGTATTCGGGGGGCAGGTGCTCGCGCAGGCCGTCATGGCCGCGACGCGCACGCTGCCGCCGGAGCGGCACCCGCACTCGCTGCACGGGTACTTCCTGCGCCCCGGCGACGTGCGCGGTCCCATCACCTTCGCGGTCGATCGGGTGCACGACGGCCGATCCTTCTCGCGGCGCCGCATCCAGGCCTACCAGGAGGGCGTGCCGATCTTCTCGGGCATCGCCTCGTTCCAGGACGACGACCCGGGCTTCGAGCACCATCTGCCCATGCCCGACGTGCCCGCGCCCGAGGACCTGCCCGATCCCACCCAGCTGCACGTCGATCACCCGCAGTCGGGGCTGCTGCTGCGCGCCAACCCGATCGAGGTGCGCCACACCACCGGCGACATCTGGCTGCACGTGGACGAGCCCTCGCCGTACCAGGCCGTGTGGACGCGCGTGCGCGGACCGCTCGGCGACGACCCCGCCCTGCACCGCGCCGCGCTGGCGTACCTGAGCGACTTCACGATCCAGGAGCCCGTGATGCGCGCCGGCGGCGTGGCATGGAGCGACCCGGGGGTGAAGACCGCCAGCCTCGATCACGCCATCTGGTGGCATCGCTTCGCCCGCGTCGACGAGTGGCTGCTGTACGTGCAGGAGTCGCCGAGCTCGCAGGGCGGCCGTGGACTGTCGCTCGGGCGCCTCTACACGCGCGACGGCGTGCTCGTGGCCACGGTGGCGCAGGAGATCATGCTGCGCGTGCCCGACAGGGCCTGAGCCCCGCGCGCGCGTGCCGTCAGGCGGCGCGCGACTCGGTGAGGCACGCCTCGAGCGCGACCCAGCCGAGCATGGCGCACTTCACGCGCATGACGTACTTGGCCACGCCCTGGAAGGCGGCGGCGTCGCCGAGCGCCTCGGTCGGCTCGACCGCGCCGCGCGAGCGCAGCATCTCGCGGAACTCGCCGATGCGGGCGAACGCCTCGTCGCGGTCGGCGTGCTCGAGCAGCTCCGACATGATCGAGGCCGACGCCATCGAGATGCTGCAGCCCTGGCCCTCCCAGGCCAGCCGGTCGATCCGTCCCTCGTCGTCGAGCGTGATGCCGAGGGTGATCTCGTCGCCGCACGACGGGTTCAGCTCGTGGTGCGTGTGCGCCAGCCCGCTCGGGTCGCCCTTGCCGTACGGGTCGCGCGAGTGATCCATGATCAGCTCGCGGTACAGGCCCTCCAGCTCGCCGCTCATCGGTCCGCTCCGAAAAAGGCGCGGACCTCGCCGAGGGCGACCCGGAAGCGCTCGACGTCGTCCGCCGTGGTGTAGACCGAGGCGCTCGCGCGCGTCGTCGCCGCCACGCCGAGCCGGCGGTGCAGCGGCTGCGCGCAGTGGTGGCCCGTGCGCACCGTGACGCCGCGGTCGTCGAGGAACTGCCCGACGTCGTGCGCGTGAACGCCGTCGACGATCACGCTCACGAGCGCGGCGCGGGGCGCACCCGCCGCCGGGCCCACGAGCCGCACGCCGGGCACGGACTCCGCCGCCTCGACGAGCAGGCCCGCCATCTCGGCCTCGTGCGCCGCCACGGCGTCCATGCCGATCCCGGTGAGGTAGTCCACCGCGGCGCGCAGGCCCACGGCCTGCGAGACCGGCTGCGTGCCGGCCTCCAGCCGGTGCGGTGCCGGCAGGAACTGCGCCTCGTCCATCGTCACCGTCGTGATCATCGAGCCGCCCGTGCGGGCGGGCGGCAGGGCGTCGAGCAGCTCGGCGCGGCCGTACAGCACGCCGATGCCGGTGGGGCCGAGCATCTTGTGGGACGAGAACGCGGCGAAGTCGACGCCGAGGGCACCGAGATCGGCCGGCAGGTGCGGCACCGACTGGCACGCGTCGAGCACGGTGTAAGCGCCGACCGCGCGCGCGGCCTCGACGACGTCGGCGACGGGGGCGATCTGACCCGTCACGTTCGACACGTGCGCGAAGGCGACGACGCGGGTGCGCGCGGTCAGCTGCGCCCGGAGCGCGTCGATCGTCCACAGCCCGGCGTCGTCAACCGGCACGTGACGCAGCGTGGCGCCGGTGCGGGCCGCCAGCCGCTGCCACGGGATGAGGTTGGCGTGGTGCTCCGCCTCGGTGACGAGGATCTCGTCGCCGGCGCGCAGCGCGAAGCGCTCGTCGCCGAGCCCGAGGGACGCATCGGACATGCCGAGCGCGATCGTGTTCAGGGCGTCGGTGGCCCCCGCCTGCCACGCGATCTCGCGCTCGCCGGCCCCGACGAACGCGGCGACGCGCTCGCGCGCATCCTCGAACGCGGCCGTGGCCTCGCCGGTGGCCATGCTCGATCCGCGGTGCACGGCCGCGTAGTCCGCGCGCACGAACACCGCCTCGGCGTCGATGACCGACGCGGGGCGCTGCGACGTCGCGCCGGAGTCCAGGTACGCGGTGTCCGGATGCGCGGCGAAATAGGGGAAGTCCGCGCGCGCGGAGGCGCCGACGCGGGCGAGGGAACGAGCAGACTGCAGAGTCACCCCTCCAGTCTCTCGCAGTTCGCCTCAACGGGCGCCGTCATCCCTCGTCCGGCGCCTCGAGGTAGGGCTCCCACGCCGCGCGCATCGCGTCGGGCATGCGCACGGGCCGGCCCGTGTCGGGCGAGACGAGCACGACCGTGACGCTCGCCCGGCCGAACAGCGTCTCCCCCGCCGGGCCGCCCCACACCTCGTACCTCAGCTCGGCCGAGGCCCCGCCCAGCCGGCCGAACCAGATCCGCACGTCGAGCGGCTCCTGCTGGTACGGGATCGGCGCGAGGTACTCGGCCTGCTGCGTCGCGATGAGCGGGTAGAACGGGCCCTCGTCGCCCACGCGCAGCTCGGCGTCGAACACCGCCAGCGGCGTCGCCTTGGCGGGATCCTCGTGGATCCAGAACGCGCGGAAGCGCGCCTCCTCGAGCAGCTTGACGAAGCTGGCGTTGTTGACGTGCTGGAAGGCGTCGAGGTCGCCCCAGCGCAGATGCACGGGCACATGCAGGCGGGTCATCCGGCCATTCTCGCAGGCGGCGGCGGTCACGGTCGGGTAACGATGACGATCGGCTGAGAACCGCGGAATGACGGGCATCTAGGGACGACCGCAAGGGTCATAGGTACACCGGCGCGTCGCGACTGAGTAGACAATTCCCGGCGGATCGATAGACTCTTCGGCGCGCCGGTCGGGCATGCGTACCGCATCCCGACCCTCTGGGAACCGCCCGTCGGTTCCCGCTCAAACCAGGCCCGCGAACGCCGCGCTGCGGCGGGCGTATGGCCGGCGATCCACCACCGTCACACCCGAGACGACCGTGGAACCCGTCTGCCCGGACCGTTACCGATCACCGGCCCCCCGCGCACGGCCGGCAGAGGAGAACGTTGACCGACAGCGACATCGCACTGCGCGCCGAGGGCCTGTACAAGGTCTTCGGCCGTCGTCCTCAGGAAGCCGTGGAGCGCCTGCGCTCCGGCACCCCGCGCGAGCAGCTCGGCGGCGGCACGACCGCCGCCGTCATCGACGCCTCGTTCGAGGTGCGCCGCGGCGAGATCTTCGTCGTCATGGGGCTGTCCGGATCGGGCAAGTCCACGCTGATCCGCATGCTCAACGGCCTGCACGACGCGACCGCCGGCACCATCCGGATCGGCGACGACGAGCTCACGGGCGTCTCGCCCGCGCGCCTGCGGCAGATCCGCCGCGAGCGGGTGTCGATGGTGTTCCAGCACTTCGCCCTGCTGCCCCACCGCATGGTCGCCGACAACGTCGCCTACCCCCTCGAGCTGCGCGGCGTCGCCCGCGACGAGCGCCTCGCGAAAGCGCGCGAGATCCTCGGCCTCGTCGGCCTCGCCGGCTGGGGCGACAAGCTCCCCTCCGAGCTGTCGGGCGGCATGAAGCAGCGCGTCGGCATCGCCCGCGCCCTCGCTGCCGACAGCGACATCCTGCTCATGGACGAGGCGTTCAGCGCGCTCGACCCGCTCATCCGCCGCGAGATGCAGGATCAGCTGCTCGAGCTGCAGGCGAGCCTCGGCAAGACGATCATCTTCATCACGCACGACCTCAACGAGGCGATGTACCTGGGCGACCGGATCGCGGTCATGCGCGACGGACGGATCGTGCAGATCGGCACGCCCGAGGACATCCTCACCGACCCGGCGAACGACTACGTCGAGCAGTTCGTGCAGGACGTCGACCGCGCCCGCGTGCTCACGGCCTCGGCCGTGATGGAGCGCCCGCGCCCCGTCGTGGCCGAGTCCGCCGGCCCCCGCACCGCGCTGCGCACGATGCGCGACGCCCAGGCGGCCGCGGCCTACGTCGTCGATCGCGACCGCCGCCTCGTCGGCACGGTCGAGGACCGCGACGCCATCAAGCTCGTGCGCCGCGGCGAGAGCTCGCTCGCGGGCATCATCAAGCGCGATGCGGTGACCGTGGACGAGAACGCCGTGCTCATGGACCTGTTCGTCCCGGCCGTCGAGTCCAAGCTGCCCGTCGCCGTGACGAACGCGGCGGGCCGCCTGCTCGGCGTCATCCCGCGCGTCACGCTGCTGGCCGCGCTCGGCCCCGGCCCCGGCGCGACCGAGGAGATCACCCTGCCGCACCCGCCCGTGCCCACCACCGTCATCGACGAGCTGCTCGCCGAGACCGCGGCGCAGGCCGACAAGATTGAGGAGGTGCGCTGATGGACGGCTTCCGCATTCCCGTCGGCCAGTGGATCGCGACCGGCGTCGACTGGATCAAGGACAACCTCGAGTGGCTGCTCGACCTGATCTCGCTCGTCGTGCGCTGGCTCGTCGAGAACCTGACCGACGCGCTCGTCGCGACGCCGTTCGTCGTCACCGTTCTCGTCGCGGCGCTGCTGAGCTGGCTCGTCCGCTCGTGGCAGATGGGCGTCGGCACGCTCGTCACCTTCACCCTCATCGCCGCGATGGACGTGTGGGAACCGGCGATGCAGACGCTCGCGCTCGTGCTGATCGCGGCCCTCGTGGCCGTGCTCATCTCGATCCCCGTCGGCATCTGGTCCGCGCGGAACGCCACGGTGCGCGCCGTCGTGAAGCCGGTCCTCGACTTCATGCAGACGATGCCGGCGTACGTCTACCTGATCCCGGCGATCGTGTTCTTCAGCATCGGCGTCGTCCCCGGCGTCATCGCGACCATGATCTTCGCGCTGCCCCCGGGGGTGCGCATGACCGAGCTCGGCATCCGCGGCGTCGACGCCGAGACCGTCGAGGCCGGCCAGGCCTTCGGCGCCACGCCCGGCCAGATCCTGCGCGGCGTGCAGCTGCCGCTCGCGGTGCCCGCCATCATGGCGGGCGTGAACCAGGTCATCATGCTGGCCCTCTCGATGGCCGTCATCGCGGGCATCGCCGGAGCCGACGGCCTCGGGAAGAACGTCGTCGAGGCCATCTCGACGATCAACATCGCCAAGGGCGTCGAGAACGGCCTGGGCGTCGTGTTCCTCGCGGTGTTCCTCGACCGCGTCACCGCTGCGCTCGGCAGCCCGGCCGACTACCGCGGCTCGCTGCTCGGCATGCTGCGCCGTCGGCGCGCCACGCGGCGCGCGGCCACGACGACCGCTGACGAGATCGCGCGCGAGAAGGCCTCGCCCAGCCGCACGCCGATTCCGACCGGCGCCTGACGCGCCCGCCGGGCTGCGTCCGAGCGGTGCATCACGCGCCCGCTCCTCTCCCGCACCCGCGCGTGCGGTCCCTCCGACCCACAGATCCCCTCCCCAGTCCGCGCCGACCGGCGCGGCACGAAAGGACACCATGAAGAAGCGACACCTGACCGGCATTCTCGCGATGGGCGCCGTGGGCGCGCTCGCGCTCACCTCGTGCGCCAGCGGCGGCGGCAACGCCGGCGACGGCGGCGACGCCGAGGGCGGCGACCTCGGCACGATCACGCTCGGCTACATCCCCTCGTGGACCGACGGCCTGAGCACCGCGTACCTGCTCGAGGACCAGCTGACCAAGCTCGGCTACACCGTCGAGATGCAGACGCTGACCGAGGCCGGCCCGCTGTACGCCGGCCTGGCCCAGGGCGACGTGGACATCTACCCGTCCGCGTGGCCCGAGCTCACGCACGCCTCCTACATGGAGGAGTACGGCGACGACATCGAGGACCTCGGCGCCTACTACGAGGGCGCGCAGCTCACGATCGCGGTGCCGTCGTACATGGACGACATCAACTCGATCGAGGACCTCCAGGGCAACGCCGACCGCTTCGACGGCAAGATCATCGGCATCGAGCCGGGCGCGGGCCTCACGAAGCAGACGCAGGAGGTCATGATGCCCGAGTACGGGCTCGACGAGGAGTACGAGCTCGTCACCTCGTCGACCGCGGCCATGCTCACCGAGCTCGGCAACGCGATGGACAACGAAGAGGACATCGTCGTCACGCTGTGGCGCCCGTTCTGGGCGTACGGCTCGTACGACGTGAAGGACCTCGAGGACCCCAAGGGCGGCATGGGCGGCAACGAGGCCCTGCACTTCCTCGGCACCTCCGGCTTCGCCGAGGAGTTCCCCGAGGCGGCCGAGCTCATCGCGGGCATCCAGCTCGACGACGACGCCTACGCGTCGCTCGAGGACCTCGTCGTCAACGAGTACGGCGAGGGCCAGGAGGCCGAGGCCATCGACGCGTGGATCGAGGAGCACCCGGACGCGTTCGAGACGCTCGTCACCGAGTGATCGGCTGACGCCGCGCGCGAAAGGCGCCCCCTGGATCGGATGCAGGGGGCGCCTCTGCGTACCGGCTCAGTCGCGCGTGAGCTTGCGGTAGGTCGTGCGGTGCGGGCGCGCGGCGTCGGGGCCGAGGCGGGCGATCTTGTTCTCCTCGTACGCCTCGAAGTTGCCCTCGAACCAGTGCCAGTTCGCCGGGTTCTCCTCGGTGCCCTCGTAGGCGAGGATGTGCGTGGCGACGCGGTCGAGGAACCACCGGTCGTGGGTGATGACCACGGCGCAGCCGGGGAACTCGAGCAGCGCGTTCTCGAGCGACTGCAGGGTCTCGACGTCGAGGTCGTTGGTCGGCTCGTCGAGCAGCAGCAGGTTGCCGCCCTCCTTCAGCGTGAGCGCGAGGTTCAGGCGGTTGCGCTCGCCACCGGAGAGCACGCCGGCCTTCTTCTGCTGGTCGGGGCCCTTGAAGCCGAACTTCGACACGTAGGCGCGCGACGGGATCTCGGTCTTGCCGACCGTGATGATATCAAGCCCGTCCGAGACGACCTCCCAGAGGCTCTTCTCGGGATCGATGTTCGAGCGCGTCTGGTCGACGTAGCTGATCTTGACCGTCTCGCCGATCTTCAGGTCGCCGCCGTCGAGCGGCTCGAGGCCGACGATCGTCTTGAACAGCGTCGTCTTGCCGACGCCGTTGGGGCCGATGACGCCGACGATGCCGTTCGGCGGCAGGCTGAAGCTCAGCCCGTCGATGAGCGTGCGGTCACCGAAGCCCTTCTGCAGGTTCTTCGCCTCGATCACGATCGAGCCCAGGCGCGGACCCGCGGGGATCTGGATCTCCTCGAAGTCGAGCTTGCGCGTGCGCTCGGCCTCGGCAGCCATCTCCTCGTAGCGGGCCAGACGCGCCTTCGACTTGGCCTGGCGCCCCTTCGTGTTGGAGCGCACCCACTCGAGCTCCTCCTTGAGGCGCTTCTGGAGCTTGGCGTCCTTCTTGCCCTGGACGTCGAGCCGCTCGGCCTTCTTCTCGAGGTACGTCGAGTAGTTGCCCTCGTACGGGTACAGGCGCCCGCGGTCGACCTCGGCGATCCACTCGGCGACGTGGTCGAGGAAGTACCGGTCGTGGGTGACGGCGATGACGGCGCCGGCGTACTTCTGGAGGTGCTGCTCGAGCCACAGCACGCTCTCGGCGTCGAGGTGGTTGGTGGGCTCGTCGAGCAGCAGCAGGTCGGGCTTCTCGAGCAGCAGCTTGCACAGCGCCACCCGGCGCTTCTCGCCACCGGAGAGGTTCGAGATCTCGGCGTCGCCCGGGGGTGTGCGCAGGGCGTCCATCGCCTGCTCGAGCTGGGCGTCGAGGTCCCAGGCGTCGGCGGCGTCGATGGCCTCCTGCAGCTTGCCCATCTCCTCGAGCAGCGCGTCGAAGTCGGCGTCCGGATCGGCCATCAGGGCCGAGATCTCGTTGAAGCGGTCGACCTTGTCCTTGATCTCGCGCACGCCGTCCTGGACGTTCTCGAGCACGGTCTTCGACTCGTCGAGCTCGGGCTCCTGCATGAGGATGCCCACCGAGAAGCCCGGGGAGAGCGCGGCCTCGCCGTTCGACGGGGTGTCGAGGCCCGCCATGATCTTCAGGATCGTCGACTTTCCGGCCCCGTTCGGGCCGACCATGCCGATCTTCGCCCCCGGGAGGAACGACATCGTCACGTCGTCGAGGATCAGCTTGTCGCCCACCTGTTTGCGGGCCCGGACCATCTGGTAGATATATTCCGCCATAGCGTGACCCAGTCTAGGGGTCGCCGCCCGCGCGCACACCGCATCCGGTTGCACCACCGGTGGGCCGGCGCTTCGGCGAGGGCGCTACCAGTCGATCGGCCGCGTCTCGCCGAGCAGGCAGACGCGATCCGCACCGAGCGTCTCCTGCACGCTCGTCACCGGCTCCCCCGTCTCCGGGCCGACCTGGCCGATGAGGCACTCGTCTGCCCACCGCACGGAGAACAGGATCGACTCGGCCGGATTTCCGACGGTCGACTCGTCGCGCGTCACCTGCATCGCCGAGGTGTCGAAACCGGCCGCCGCGAGCGCGTCGATGTACGCGCGCCCCTCGGCGCGCCGCTCGGACTGCCACACCTCGTCGACGATCCGGGCGAACAGCGGCAGGTTGTCCTCGGCCGAGCCGTCCGGGACGAGCACGGGATCGGCCTCGGGCGGGGCCGTCGGCGCGGCGGTGCCGGGCGCCGGGCTCGTGGTCGCGGTGGGCGCCGGCTCGGGCTCGGGCGCGCAGGCCGCCAGCGTCAGTGCGCCGCTCACGAGCACGACCGCGGCGAGGCCGCGCAGGACGACGCTCGGGGTGCTCACCCTGCCGAGTGTAGGCCGGGACCGACGCGCGTCAGAACGGCACGGTCTCCTCCTCGCGCGCCGCCTCGACCGCATCGCCCGCGGTGTCCGCGGCCGGAACCGCCCACTCGTCCGCGGAGCCGCCCCGGCTCTCACCGGAGCCGTCCGCGGCGCGGCCGGCGGCGTCGGCCGTCGCGGTCTCGGCCTGCGGCCTCGACACCCGCGAGAACGCGCTCGTCCCGAACAGCAGGTCGTGGCCCAGCGAGTCCGCGTCGATCTCGGCCTCCATGCCGTGGCGCTCCTCGCTCTCCCACCGGCGCAGCCGCAGCCGGCCGGAGACCACGATCCGCTCGCCCTTGCGCAGCGACGCGTACGCGTTCGCGCCAAGGTGGCGGTAGGCGCACACCGTGTACCAGTTGGTGTGACCATCCACCCATTCCCCCGTGCTCGCGTCGCGACGCCGGTGGCTGCTCGCCACGCGGAAGCGGGTGATCACCGCGCCGTTCGGCGTGGTCACCTGGGTGGGATCGGTCGCGATGTTGCCCGTGATCGTGATGATGTCGCTCATGTCTGTGTCCTCTCGCTGATGGGATCCCGGCGGATCCGTCTTCAGCGTGACGACACGAGCGCGGCGGCGGGGGACGAAAGGCGCGAATGTGGATGGCGGCCCTCATCCGGCCGCCTGTGAGCGAACCGCGCTCAGCGGATGTACTGCGAGAACGACGCGCGCACCTTGTTGACCTTCGGCACGGCCACGGCCAGGCAGTAGCCCTGCGTGGGGTTCTTCGCGAAGAAGTCCTGGTGGTAGTCCTCGGCCTCGTAGAACGCGCCCAGCGGCTCGATCGTCGTCACGACGGCGCCCTCCGTGGTGCCGAGCGGGGCGTCCCACAGCTGCGTCGCGCGCTCGCGCGCCGTCTCGAACAGCGCGCGCTGCGCGTCGTCGGCGGAGAACATCGCCGAGCGGTACTGCGTGCCCTGATCCGCGCCCTGGTGGTTGAGCTGGCGCGGGTCGTGCATCGTGAAGAACGCGTCGAGGATCACCTCTGCAGGGATCCGCTCGGGGTCGAACGTGACCGCGACGGCCTCCGCGTGGCCGGTGGCGCCCGTGCACACGAGCTCGTACGACGGGTTCGCCACCGTGCCGCCCGTGTACCCCGAGACGACGCTCTCCACCCCGTCGAGGGCGCGGTAGGCCGCGTCGAGGCACCAGAAACATCCACCGGCGAGCACGAAGGTCTGCATCCCTCCAGCGTAGTCAGTGCGCGGCACGACGGCGCCGGAGCGGATGTCACAGCGCCGGCACGGATGTCGCAGCCCCCTCGTATCGTGGCGCGCGGAGAGGAGATGACCATGACCGACCTGCAGACCGCACCGCGCGTGCCCTACGCGACTCCCCCGCTCCGCGACCCGCGCGAGCGCCTCGTGCGCGCCGCCGCCGACCTGTGGCGCGTGGTGGAGCGCGGCGACCGCGTGATCGGCCACGTGCGCGTCGTCGACGATCCGCTGGGCCTGCGCTTCCGCGCGGAGCGCCTGCACCGCGCCACGGCCGTCTTCATCGACTTCGGCACGTTCTGGACCGCCGACGAGGCCGTCGCCGCGCTCCGCCACTCCCGCTGATCCGCTCCCCCTCAGCGGCACCGCATGCCGGCAGCGGGCGCGCGAACAGGAAGGCTCGCTACTCTGGATGGCGACCCCCAGTAGCTCAGCGGAAGAGCATCGACCTTCTAAGTCGCCGGTCGCACGTTCGAATCGTGCCTGGGGGACCCGATCCCTACTCCCCCGGTACGCGGCTCCCGACGGCCTCGTCGGTGCCCGCGGATAGGGTGGAACCCATGGTGGGAGCTTCCGAGAACGACCGGCTCGTCTGGATCGACTGCGAGATGACCGGCCTCGACCTCGCGGTCGACGAGCTGGTGGAGATCGCGATCGTCGTGACCGACTTCAATCTGCGGATCCTCGATCCGGGGTTCCAGGTGGTGATCCGCCCGAGCGAGGCCGCGTTCAAGAACATGGGCGACTTCGTCACGCGCATGCACAAGTCCAGCGGGCTGTACGAGGAGCTCGACGGCGGCGTCTCCCTCGAGGAGGCGCAGCGCCTGTCGCTCGAGTACATCAAGCGCTTCGTGCCTCAGGAGCGCAAGGCCCCGCTCGCGGGCAACACCATCGGCACCGACCGCATGTTCCTCGCGAAGTACATGCCCCAGGTGGACGGGTACCTGCACTACCGCAACGTCGACGTGTCGAGCGTCAAGGAGCTCTCGCGCCGCTGGTACCCGCGCGCCTACATCCACGCCCCGGCGAAGGACGGCGGGCACCGCGCCCTCGCCGACATCCTCGAGTCGATCCGCGAGCTCGAGTACTACCGCCGCGCGGTGTTCGTGCCCGAGCCCGGACCCACGAGCGACGGCGCGCGCGCGATCGCCTCGGCCGTCGTTTCGTCATTCGGCGGGGATGTGTGACAGAATGGAGCGGTTGTCCCCGCGCCGTTCGCGGAGGGGGACCACGGTGGCTATAGCTCAGTTGGTAGAGCGCCTGGTTGTGGTCCAGGAGGTCGCCGGTTCAAGCCCGGTTAGCCACCCGATTGAGCGAGGAGCAGGACCGAACCGAAGGTTCGTGTCATGCGACGAGCGATTGAGGGTCGTACGTCGCCTCGCGACGGAGGACCCCACATGATCGATCCCGCGTCGACGCCCTCGCCACTCGCGCTCAGCGCCGAGGAGTTCGAGGCGCTCGTCGTCGAGGAGCTCGACCTGCTCCCCGACGACATGGTCGACGGCCTCGACAACGTCGTGTTCGTCGTCGAGGACCGCCCGGAGGACGGCGGGCTCGACCTGCTCGGCCTGTACGACGGCCTCGCACTCACCGAGCGCGACCGCTACGGCATGGGCGAGCTGCCCGATCGGATCATCGTCTACCGCGAGCCCCACCTCGCCCGATGCGAGACGATGGAGGAGTTGCGCGACGAGGTGCACACGACCCTCGTGCACGAGATCGCGCACTTCTACGGCATCGACGACGACCGACTTCACGAACTGGGCTGGGCATGAGCACCGCACTCCCCGAGCTGGACGAGCAGGTCGACCTTCAAGCGGCCGCGAGCGGCCCGTGGCAGACCGTCGTGTGGGACGACCCTGTCAACCTCATGAGCTACGTCGTGCGGGTGTTCCGCGAGTACTTCGGCTACAGCACGGAGCACGCCACGCGCCTCATGCTCGCGGTGCATCACGAGGGCCACGCGGTGGTCGCCGAGGGCGCCAGGGAGCAGATGGAGCTGCACGCGCGCGCGATGCACGACTACGGCCTGTGGGCCACCGTGCGGGAAGGGGGTCGCGCATGAGCGACCGGATGATCATGCTCACGCTCACGCGGATCGAGGCCGCGCACCTCGCCGACCTCGTGGGGCAGTTCACGGACCTCGTGAACGCCACCCCGACCGCGCCCGACGCCGCCCTGGACCGGCTCACGCCCGACGCGTATCCCGAGGACCCCGAGGCCTCGCGGGAGTTCCGCAGCCTGACGCGCGGCGACCTGCTGCACCGGCGCGCGCATGACGCGGCGGTCGTGCGTCGCGCGCTCGAGGCCATCGAGCCGACCGACGGCAGCGACGCCGACTTCTCCCCCGCCGACATCGCGATCCCGGGCGAGGACGTCGATGCGTGGCTGCGCACGCTCACCGCCGTGCGGCTCGTGATCGCAAACCGGCTGGGCATCGTCTCCGACGACGACCGTGATCCCGCCGATCCGCGCTTCGCCGTCTACGACTGGCTCGGATACCGTCTCGACGGTCTCGTGCAGGCCGCCGACGGCCTCGACTGACTCAGGGCAGGTCGAACGCCAGGTCGGCGAGCTTCCGCGGCCGATGCGCGGCGATGTGCTCGTTCTCCTGACGTGCCCAGCGCTCCCAGTGCGGTGCGTAGCCGTCGCCGTCGCGCTCCAGCGCCCGCGCGCGCCGCGAGGGCTCGGGCGCGTCGACCCAGACCGCGAGATCGACCAGGACGAGACTCAGGGGCGTGAGGGCGCCGCAGCCTTCGACGATGAGCGGGCGATCCGGTGGCACGAGCCCGGCGTCGCGCATGCTCCGCGGGCGGTCCTGCGCCCAGTCCCACCGGCGGTACAGACCGAGAAGGCCGCGGGCGTGCGGCTCGAGGACGCCCGTCACGAGCATGCGCGACGCGGCCGCGAGGCCGTCCCATCCCGGGTAGAAGTCGTCCATCGCCACGACGCGAGGCGCGCGCTCGAGCGGCCAGCGCCCCGCGAGCAGCGCCGCCATGGTGGTCTTGCCCGAGCCGCTGCGGCCGTCGATCAGCACGCGCGGCCGCTCAGAGTCCAGAGCGGCGACCGCGGCGAGGACCTCGCCGAGCGCCGCCTCGAGCGCCGCGCCGAACGGGTCGCTACTTCTTGAGGGCACGGATGATCTTGCGCAGCGCCCCGCCCGCGACCCACACGAACGGGATGCCGACCGCGAGCAGCGCGATGAGGTTCGGCTCGAACCGCAGCTCGCCGTCCCGGCGCACGTACGCGCCGACGGGCGCCGTGAAGCCGCCCCCGCCCCCGCCGCCGTTGCCCGCCTCGTCCGAGCCGCCGCCGAAGCCCGACCAGGTGGCGGCGACGGGGATGATCTTCTCGCCGTCGACGTCCTGCTGCTCCCCGTACGACGCGTTCACGCCGAGCTGAGACGAGATCCTGCCGAGTTCGATCGCGATGTTGGGCATGAGGCCACGTTACCCGCCTTCGCCCCGTGCGACGAGACCCGATCGCGATGCGTCCGCCCCGTCAGTCCGAGTCCTCCGGCGGCCGCGGATGGGCGGGCAGTCGCGGGTTCCGTTCGCGCCCAAGGAACGCCGCACGCGTGAGCGCGCCCGATCCGAACCGGGCCACAGCCTCGTCCAGCGCGCCCTCCGCGCGGCGCCAGTCCTCGTCGTCGTCCCACAGCGCCGGCGTCGAGCCTCCTGCGGGCTGCAGCCGCTCCGCCCGCACCCCGATCAGGCGAACCGGTGCGCGAAGCTCGACGGCGGCGAACAGGTCGCGCGCGGCCGTGCCGATGCGCTGGCCAAGGTCGGTCGGCTCGGCGAGCGTGAGCGACCGCGTGAGGGTCGAGAAGTCCGAGAACCGCACCTTGATGGCCACGCCCGCGGCCTCCCATCCGGCGCGGCGCAGGCGCACGGCCACGTGATCCGCCAGCCGCAGCAGCTCGGCGCGCAGGAAGTCCGGATCGGCCACGTCCTCCATGAACGTCTCCTCGTGGCCGACGCTCTTCTCCGCCCGCTCGGTCTCCACCTCGCGCACGTCGATGCCGCGGGACAGCTCCGAGATCCGCTGCGCGGCCGCCTGGCCCACCGCCCTCGCCAGCACCGCCACGGGCGTGCGCCGGATGTCGCCGATCGTGCGGATGCCGCGGCCCTCCAGCGTCTCGGCCATCTTCGGTCCCACGCCCCACATCGCGCGCACCGACCGCGGCTCGAGGAAGTCGAGCGTGTCGGACGCTGCGACGACGAGCAGCCCGTCGGGCTTGGACAGCGTCGACGCCATCTTGGCCACGTGCTTGCTGGCCGCGACGCCGATGCTGCACGTGATGCCGACCTCGTCCTGCACGCGCGCGCGGATCATCCGGGCGATCTGCGCGGGGCTCCCCCACAGCCGACGGGCGCCGCGCACGTCGAGGAACGCCTCGTCGATCGACAGCGGCTCGACCAACGGCGTGATGCTGCGGAAGATCTCCATGACCTGCGCGGAGATCGCGCGGTAGCGCTCGAAGTGCGGCAGCACGATCGTCGCCTGCGGGCACAGCCGCAGCGCCTGGCTCACGGGCATGGCCGAGCGCACGCCGTAGCGGCGCGCCTCGTACGACGCGCTCGAGACGACGGAGCGGCCCTCCGGCGCCCCGATGATGATCGGCTTGCCCCGCAGCGACGGATCGTCGAGCACTTCGACGGCCGCGTAGAACGCGTCCATGTCGACGTGCAGGATGCCGGTGCCGGAGTCGTCGGCACCGGGAGGCGAGACCAGCCGCCCCGATCCGTCCGCACGCCCCATGCGTCCATTCTCCCGCGGGCCGCCGACAGTGCGCGCCGGCCCGCGGGAGATCTGGCTACTGCGCGGCGCGCTCCAGGATCAGCTCGCGCACGCGGGCGGCATCGGCCTGGCCCTTCATCGCCTTCATGACGGCCCCGATGATCGCGCCGGCGGCCTGCACCTTGCCGCCCTGGATCTTCTCGAGCACGTCGGGCTGAGCGGCGAGGGCCTCGTCGATCGCGGCGATGAGCGCGCCGTCGTCCGAGACGACGGCCAGCCCGCGGGCGTCGACGACCTCCTGCGGCGTGCCCTCCCCCGCGATGACGCCCTCGAGCACCTGACGAGCGAGCTTGTCGGTGAGGGTGCCGGCGTCGATCAGCCGCTGCAGCGCCGCCACGTCGGCGGGCGAGACGAGCTCGGCGGGCTCGCGTCCCTCGGCGTTCGCGATGCGCGTGATCTCGCCCGTCCACCACTTGCGCGCGGCCTGCGGGGCGGCGCCGGCCGCGACCGTCGCCTCGACCTCGGCCAGGAGCCCGCCGTTGGCGACGTCCTGGAACTCCAGGTCGGTGAAGCCCCATTCGGCCTTCAGTCGGCGGCGCCGGGCCGCCGGGGGCTCGGGCAGTGCGGCGCGCAGCTCCTCGATCAGCTCGGCCGTCGGCTCGACCGGCAGCAGATCGGGCTCCGGGAAGTAGCGGTAGTCGTCGGCGTCCGACTTGGGGCGTCCGGGCGAGGTGACGCCCGTGTCCTCGTGCCAGTGCCGCGTCTCCTGCACGATGCGGCCGCCGTCCGCGAGGATCGCGGCCTGGCGCTGGATCTCGTAGCGCACGGCGCGCTCGACCGAGCGCATCGAGTTGACGTTCTTCGTCTCGGTGCGCGTACCGAGCTTCTCGGCGCCGCGGGCGCGCAGCGACACGTTGGCGTCGCAGCGGATGTTGCCGCGCTCCATGCGCGCCTCACTGATGCCGAGCCCGATCGCGATGTCGCGGATGGTCGCGAGGTACGCCTTCGCCAGCTCGGGTGCGCGGTGCTCGGCGCCGAGGATCGGCTTCGTGACGATCTCGACGAGCGGCACGCCGGCGCGGTTGTAGTCGACGAGCGAGTGCTCGGCGCCCTGGATGCGGCCGGTCGATCCGCCGACGTGCGTGAGCTTGCCGGCGTCCTCCTCCATGTGCGCGCGCTCGATCGGGATCGTGTACGTCGTGCCGTCCGACAGCTCGACCTCCACCGAGCCCTCGAAGGCGATCGGCTCGTCGTACTGGCTGATCTGGTAGTTCTTGCCGAGGTCGGGGTAGAAGTAGTTCTTCCGCGCGAAGCGGCTCGACGGCGCGATCGAGCAGCCCAGCGCCAGCCCGAGGCTGATCGACTTGCGCACCGCCTCGCCGTTGACGACGGGCAGCGAGCCGGGCAGCCCCATGTCGACAGGCGCGACGAGCGTGTTCGGGCCCGCGTCGTGGTTCTCGGCGTGGGCGGGGTTGCCGGCCGTCGAGAACATCTTGGTCCTCGTGTTGAGCTCGACGTGCACCTCGAGTCCGATCACCGGCTCGTACAGCTCGAGCGCCTTGTCGAAGTCCATGAGTTCCGCGTGGGCCATGGGTTCAATCCTAGGTCGTCGCCGCGGTGTCCCCGATCCGCGGAACCGCCCCGGCCGGCGCGAGGAACGCGGCGGTGAGCGCCGCGACGGCATCCGACGCCGCGTGCTCGCGCAGCAGCGCCTCGGCCCCGCCGTGGCGCGCGTCGATCCGCTCGAGGGCGCCCCGCAGCAGCTCGGGCGGCGACGACACGGCCCGGTGCGCCGCGCCGCCAGGCAGCCGCGACAGGTCGGTGCCCGCGAAGAGGTCGCGGAGGTATGCCGCCCCCAGCACCTGCTCCGAGCGGGCGAAGTCGGCCAGCACGTCGGTGCGCGCGACACCGAGCGCCTCGAGGATGAGCGCCGTGACGACGCCGGTTCGGTCCTTCCCGGCCGTGCAGTGCACGAGCACCGGCCCGGGCGCGCTCGCGACCGTCTCGACCGCCGCCACGACGTCGGCGAGATGGCGGTCGATCATCACGTCGTACAGCTCGGCGAGGGTCTGGAAGCGGATGCTCGCCAGGCGGCCGCCGAAGACCGGCGCCTCCCGCACGTCGATCCCCGCCCGCTCCCAGACCGCGGGACTCAGCTCGCGCTCCCGGGGATCGCGCAGGTCGATCACGGTGGCGACGCCGAGGGAGCGCACGAGCTCGGCGATGCGGGCATCATCGCGCAGGGGCGCGGCCGAGCGATACAGGCGCCCCGGCGCGACGACGCCCTCCCGCGCCGGCAGCCCCCCGACGTCGCGGAGGTTGTGCAGCACGGCGCTCATGCCATGCCCCGGGTTCCGAGCACGGGCCGCCGCGGCAGGCGGGGAATGCTGTCGATCAGGCCGCGCGTGTACGGATGCTGCGGGCGCTCGAGGATCGCCTCGGTGTCGCCCTGCTCGACCACGCGCCCGCGGTGCATCACGGCGGTGTCCGCGCACAGCCGGTGCACGATGCCGAAGTCGTGCGACACGACGACGAGCGTGACGCCCTCGTGCTCCGCGAGCCGCCGCAGCAGCCGGATGACGTTGCGCCGCACCGAGACGTCCAGCGCCGACACCGGCTCGTCGGCGACGATCACCTCGGGGCGCGGCCCGATCGCCCGCGCGATCGCCACGCGCTGGCGCTGACCGCCCGAGAGCTCGTGGGGCCAGCGCCGCGCGAGCTCCGGTTCGAGCTCCACGGCCGCGAGCACCTCCGCCACCCGCGGCCGGGAGTCGACGCGCGGCTCGAGGATGCGCAGCGGCTCGGCGACGATGTCGCCCACCCGCATCCGGGGGTTGAGCGAGGCGAAGGGGTCCTGGAGCACGAGCTGCACGCGGCGGCGGAACCGCCGGGCGCCCGCCCCGCCGCGGGGCCCGGACGGCACCGGCTCGCCGCGGTACGCGACGGTGCCGGCGGTCGGCGTGAGCAGGCCGAGCAGCACGCGCGTGAGCGTGGTCTTGCCGGAGCCCGACTCGCCCACGATGCCGAGGCTGCGCCCCTGCTCGACGGCGAGCGAGACGCCCTCGAGCGCCGCGGCCGACCGGCGGGCGTAGCGATGGCTCACCTCGTGCAGGCGGAACAGCTCGGTCATGCGGCCACCTCCGCCTTCTCCTCGTGCGCGGGCTGCCAGCTCGTCTCGTACGCCGCGTCGACGAGCATCGCGGTGTACGCGTCGGCCGGCGCGTCGATGAGCTGCCGCGGCGTGCCCTCCTCGACGATCCGTCCGCGCCGCATCACGACGATCCGATCGCACGTCTGCATGGCGACCGCCATGTCGTGCGTCACGAGGAGCAGGCCGCTTCCCGCCGCCGCGCACCGCTCCTCGAGCAGCCGGAGCACGCGGGCCTGCACCGTGACATCGAGGGCCGTCGTCGGCTCATCGGCCACCACGAGCGACGGCCCCGCCGCCATGGCGCCCGCGATCACCACGCGCTGCCGCTGGCCGCCCGAGAGCTCGTGCGGGTAGCGGTGCACGATCGCCTCGGGCTCGGGAAGGCCCACCTCCGCCGCCAGGCGGTGCGACTCGCGCAGCCGCTCGGCGCGCGAGAGGCGTCGCCGCGCCATCAGTCCGCTGACGAGCTGGCGCCCCACCGTCTGCAGCGGATCGAGGGCCGTCGCCGGTTCCTGGAACACCATGCCGATGCGCGCGCCACGGAGGGCGGACAGCCGCCGCTCGTCCGCGCCGACGATCTCCTCGCCCTCGAACACGATGCTGCCGGCCACGGTGGCCGCGGACGGCAGGAGCCCGCTGAGGGCGAAGCACGTGAGTGACTTGCCGCTGCCGGATTCCCCGATGAGCCCCACGCGCTCCCCGGGTGCGACGGCGAACGAGACACCGTCGACGAGGCGCCGCCCGCCGATCTCGATCGTGAGGCCGGTGATGTCGAGAAGGCTCACAGCGTGGCTCCCTTGGGTTCGGGGCGCGCCGCCGCCGCGTCCTCGGCCGGCGTCGCGCGCGATCGCGGGTCGAGGACGTCGCGCAGGGCGTCGCCGAGCAGGTTGAATCCGAGCGCCACGATCACGATCGCCACAGCCGGGGCGATGAGGTACTCGGGGCGGACGACGATCTGCGACTGCAGATCGGCAAGCGAGCGCCCCCAGCTGGGCGTGGGCGGCGGCGTGCCGAAGCCGAGGTAGCTCAGCCCGGCCTCCGCCAGCGCGGCCGCCGCCATGATCTGCGTTGTGCGCACGATGAGGGTCGGCCCTACCGCCGGCAGCGCGTGCCGGGTCACGATGCGCCAGGTGCCGGCGCCGGCGGCGGTGGCGAGCAGCACGTGGTCGCTCAGCAGCGCACGGCGCAGCTCGGGCAGCACGGTCCGCGCGACGACGACCGACGCCGCCAGGCCGATCGAGATCGCGGCGACCCACGTCGACGCCCCGAATCCGGTGACGAGGATGATCGCGACGATCAGCGTCGGGAACGCGATCGCGATGTCGACGGCGCGCTCCAGCAACGACGACAGCGGTCGCGGCGTGAGCGCGAGGGCGAAGGCGATCGCGACGCCGAGAGCGGTCGCGATCCCGGTGGCCACGACCGTGGCGAGGAGGGTCACGCGCGCGCCCACGAGGAGCATGCTCACCTGATCCCGACCGAGCGAGTCGGTGCCCAGAGGGTGCGCGGGCGAGAACGGCTCCCAGCCAGCGGCGGGGTCGACGGCGAGCGGGTCGTACGGCGTCCACACGAGCGAGAGCACCGCGCTGCCGAGGAGCAGGACGACCGCGATGAGCCCGAAGACGCCACCGGGGCGGGACAGCAGCCGGCGGATCATGCGCGGGCCGCCCGGAGCCGGGGATCGACGATCCGGTACACGAGGTCGAGGAGGAGGGTCATGATCATGATGGTCGCCGTCAGCACGAGCAGCGTGCCCTGCACCTTTCCGAGGTCGCGCGTGTCGACATCCGCCAGGATCATCGATCCGATGCCCGGCAGGGCGAACACCCGCTCGACGATCACCGCGCCGGTGATGAGTCCCGCGGCCTCCAGCCCGACGACGGCGATGAGCGGCAGTGCCGTGTTCCGCAGGCCCTGGCGCAGCACGATCGCCGGCAGCCGCCACCCGCGCGAGCGCGAGGTGCGCACCCAGTCCTGCGCAAGCGCGTCCGCCGTGGCGGAGCGCACGAACCGCGCCAGCACGGCCGCCTGGGGCACGGCAAGCGTGACGGCGGGCAGCAGCAGCGATGCGAGGGCGCCGGCCGGGTCGCCCCACCGCTCCCGCGGGAATCCCTGCACGGGCAGGAGGTCGAGCTGCACAGCGAAGACGGTCACGAGCAGCAGGCCCAGCACGAAGGCGGGCACGGCGAGCCCGAGCTGCGTGAATGCGCCGATGAGCTGTCCGTACCAGCGCTCGCGGCCGACGGCGGCGAGGATGCCGAGCGGCAGCGCCACGAGCACGCTCATCGTCAGCGCCAGCAGGCACAGCGGCAGGGTGACCTGCATCTTCTCCCCGATCGCGGCGACGACGGGACGGTTGTCGAGCAGCGAGACGCCGAGGTCGCCGCGGAGCGCGCCACCGAGCCACTCGAGGTAGCGCACGATCGCGGGACGATCGAGCCCCAGCTCGGCGCGGATGAGCGCCACCTGCTCGGCCGACGCGTCGATCCCCGCCCTGGTGAGCGCGAGATCGCCGGGCAGCAGGTCGATCGCGAAGAAGATCACGGCACTCGCGACGAGCAGCGACACCGCGAGCACGGCGAGCTGACCGAGGACCAGCCGCAGCGTGGCATGGTCGCGCGTCGATCGCGGCGACGGCGGTGCCGTGGAGACGTCCCGCTCCACGGCACCGCGCTCGGTCGTGATGGTCACCGCGCGGCGACCTGGATCCCGGACACGGGCAGGCGGTTCGCGATGCCGTCGACCGGGAAGCCGGTGACGTCGGCGCTCGCCACGATCGTGGCCGTCGGCGAGAAGAGCCAGTCGCTCACGGCCTGCTCGCTGATGTGGCGCGCGAGCTCGCGCAGCTTCTCGTTGCGCTCCTCGAGCTCAAGCGCCTCGCGGGCGTCCGCCACGAGCTGCTGCGCCGTCGCGTCGTCGTAGTTCCAGTAGTAGTCCGGGTTGCTGTAGTTCTTCGCGAGCGCCGGCGCGACGTGGAGCACCATCGTCATCTCGTAGTCGCCGCCCGTGAACACCTGCTCCAGCCAGCTCGAGAACTCCATCTGCTCGATCGTCACGTCGATGCCCACCTCGGCCAGCTGGGCGGCGACGTACTCGCTGATGCGGGTGTCGTACGTGTTCGAGACGCGGAAGGTGAGCTCGAGGTCCTCCTGGCCCGCCTCGGCCAGCAGCTCGCGCGCCGACTCGGGGTCGTACGCGTCGATGTCGGTCAGGTCCTCGTACCAGGGGTCGGCCGGGCTGGCCATGCTGCCCACGCGGGTGGCCTGGCCGCCGAGCACCTCGATGAGACCGTCCTTGTCGATCGCGCGGCGGATGGCGTGCCGCACGCGCTCGTCGTTCAGCGGCTCCACCGCGTTGTTGAAGCCGAGCGTCATCCAGCTGCGCGAGTCGCCCTCGGTGAGGGTGAACGCGTCGTCGCCCTCGAACATCGACAGCGTGTCGGCCGTCGTGGTCGTGAGCACGTCGATCTCCCCGGCCAGGAGCGCGTTCGCCGCGGTGGTGGCGTCGGTCATGTAGTGGAACACCACCTCCCGGTTCAGCGGCGCCTCGCCCCAGTAGTCGTCGTTGCGCTCGAGCGTGATCGTGCTGCCCTGGTTCCACTGGGTCACGGTGTAGGGCCCCGTGCCGTTGGTCTCGTTGGCGAGGTCGACGTCCGCCCCCTCCTCGAGAATGACGCCGGCGTTCGACGTCAGGGACTCGAGGAAGTCCGAGTTGCGGGAGGCGAGGGTGATCTCCAGCGTCGAGTCGTCGACGGGGGTGATCTCGTCGATGCCGGCGAAGAGGCCCGCGTCGGGGTTGAGCGAGTCGTCGGCGGCGGCCGCCTCGAGCGACCACACCACGTCGTCCATCGTGAGCGGCGAGCCGCTGTGGAACGCGACGTCGTCGCGGATCGTGAAGGTGTACGTGAGGCCGTCGTCGCTCACCGTCCAGTCCGTCGCGAGCGCCGGCTCGAAGCCGCCCTCGCCGTCCGCGTCGACGAGGCCCTCGTAGACGTTGGGGATGAGCAGCTGCTCGAGCGAGGCGCCGGACTGCGCGCTCACGTCGAGGCTCGTCGGCTCGAGGCCGACCTGGAGGTGGACGGTCGCGTCGGTGTCGGCGGCCGATTCCATTCCGGCCTCCGTGGCGCTCGTGCCGGTCGCCGAGGCGCAGCCGGCGAGGACGAGCCCCGACACCGCGAGCAGCGGCAGGACGAGGAGCTTGCGTGACATGGGCTACCTTTCTGAAGAGCGCCGTGAGGGATCGGCGACCGTTGCGAAGCAGGACATCTAGATGTCTAAACGGGCAACGTGAACGATCGATGACGCGACGGCGACGACGAGGAGAAGGATGGGCCACACACCGCGCACCCGGCAGGGCGGCGTCCCCCTCTACCGGCGCATCGCGACGGAGCTCTGGGATCGGATCCAGAACGGCGCGCTCCAGCCGGGCGATCGCATGCCGAGCGAGGCCGAGCTCGCGGCCGAGTTCGACGTGAACCGGCTCACGGTGCGCCAGGCGGTCGTCGAGCTGCAGCGCCTCGGCGCCGTCGAGATCCGCCGCGGCACGGGCACGTTCGTGGCGACCCCGCCCGATCTCGTCGAGATCATCGCGCGCATCCCGGAGCGCGCGTCGGACGAGGATGCGACGCACGCCGCGCTCGCCGAGCACTCGGACGCCGGCGTGGACGAGCTGCGGCCGACGCGGCCGCTGCGACGCGTCGAGGAGCGGATCGTCGCCGTCACGGACGCGGCAGGGCGGCACGCCGACCTGGCCGCACAGGAGCTCGAGCTCGCCGCCGCCGACCTGTTCCGCCTCGACACCGTCATGGTCCGTGCCGGCCAGGCGTGGATCGTGAACAGCTACTGGTTCCCCCGGCGCCTCGAGGCGGTCGTCGACGCGCTGGCGGACCACGGCATGGTCATCGCCACGCTCCGCGACGGACTCGGGCTGGATCTGTCGTACCGGTGGCGCGCGTTCTCGGCCGTCGCGGCCGACTACGAAGAGGCGCGCCTGCTCGACGTGCCCACCGGCACGGCCCTGCTCGTGCGCGACGGCGTCACGGCGGATGCCACGGGTGATCCCGTGTTCTACGTGCGCCGGCGCCTGCGCGGCGACAACGCGAAGTTCGTGCTGCGGTACGGGTCCTGACCGCCGGCCACGGGCGGTCGCCGGTCAGGACCCGTGCGCGATCAGCCCAGCGCCGGGGCGCGGTCCAGCAGCGGGCCGCCCCACTCGTCGAGCAGCAGCGCCTCGAGCGCCGCACCCACCCGGTACAGTCGTGCGTCCTCTCGCGCGGGGGCGAGGAACTGGATGCCCACGGGCAGCCCGTCCTCGGCCGCGAGGCCCGACGGCACCGAGATGCCGGGGACGCCGGCGAGGTTCGCGGGAATCGTCGTGAGGTCGTTGAGGTACATCGCGAGCGGGTCGTCGATCTTCTCGCCGAGCTTGAACGCCGTGGTCGGCGCCGACGGCGTCGCGATCACGTCGACCTGTGCGAACGCCTCGGCGAAGTCGCGCTGGATGAGCGTGCGCACCTTCTGGGCGCTGCCGTAGTAGGCGTCGTAGTAGCCGGCCGACAGCGCGTAGGTGCCGAGGATGATGCGGCGCTTGACCTCGGGGCCGAAGCCCGCGTCGCGCGTGGCCGACATGACGTCCTCCACGGTGCCGCCGGGCACGTCGAGGCGCATGCCGAAGCGCACGGAGTCGAACTTGGCGAGGTTGCTCGACGCCTCGGCGGGCAGGATCAGGTAGTACGCCGCCACGGCGTACTCGAAGTGCGGGGCGCTGATCTCGACGATCTCGGCGCCCTGCGCCTCGAGCCGCGCGAGCGCCTCGCGGAACGATGCCGCCACGCCCGGCTGGAAGCCGACGTCGGGCAGCTCCTTCACCACACCGATCCGCAGGCCCTTGAGCACCTCGCCCGAGGCGCCCTCCGCCGCGGCGAGGGCCATGGATGGCCATTCGCCGGGGATCGAGGTGGAGTCGTTCGGATCGTGCCCCGCGATGATGTCCTGCAGCAGGCCCGCGTCGGCGACCGTGCGGGTGACGGGGCCGACCTGGTCGAGGCTGGAGGCGAGCGCGATCGCACCGTAGCGGCTCACGGCGCCGTACGTCGGCTTCACGCCGACCGTGCCGGTGACGTGCGCGGGCTGGCGGATCGATCCGCCCGTGTCCGATCCGAGCGCCAGCGGGGCCTCGAACGCCGCGACGGCCGCGGCCGAGCCACCGCCCGATCCGCCGGGGATCCGGTCGAGGTCCCACGGGTTGCGCGTCGGGCCGTATGCCGAGTGCTCCGTCGACGAGCCCATCGCGAACTCGTCCATGTTGGTCTTGCCGAGCGGCACGAGCCCAGCGGCGCGGGCGCGGGCGACGACCGTGGCGTCGTAGGGCGACATGTACCCCTCGAGGATCCGCGATCCCGAGGTGGACGGCATGTCGGTGGTGACGAGCACGTCCTTGATCGCCAGCGGCACGCCCGCGAGCGGCGGCAGCTCCTCCCCCGCGGCACGGCGCTCGTCGATCGAGCGGGCCACGTCGAGGGCGTGGTCGCTCACGTGCAGGAACGCTCCCACGCTGCCGTCCACCGCGGCGATGCGGTCGAGGTGCGCCTGCGTGGCGTCGACGCTCGAGATCTCGCCGTCGGCGAGGTGCGCGGCCAGCTCGGCCGCCGACATCCGGATGACGTCGTCCATCACTGCTCCTCGCCCAGGATCGCGGTCACGCGGAACCGGTCGCCGTCCCGGTCGGGCGCGTTCTGCAGCGCCTCGTCGACCGTGAGCATGTTGCCGGGCTCATCGGGCCGGTACACGTTCTGCATCGGGATCGGGTGGCTCGTCGCGGGGACGTCGGCGGACGCGACCTCGCTGACCTTGGCGATGTTCTCGACGATCACGTCGAGCTCGCGGGTGAGGCGCGTCACCTCCTCGTCGCTCAGCTGGATCCGGGCGAGCACACCGAGATGGCGCACGAGATCGGGAGTGATTTCAGACACCCCACGAGTCTAGTCGGGCTCAGTCCTCGTCCTGCTCGGCCAGCACCCGGGCTGGCATGCCGTCGCGCGCCGCCTTCTTCGTCGCCGCGAGGATCTCCGGCTGGTCGGCGTACTCCTCGTCGGCGATCTCGTCCATCTGCCGCTGCCACTCGCGCAGCGCGAGATCATGCGCCTTCAGCAGCGCCCTGCCGAGGCTCGCCGGCGGCTCCTGCGGCGCCCACTCGGCGAACTCGACGGCCTGGAGCAGACCCGACGCGTCCAGTTCCACCCGCACCTCGCGGCGCGGCGACCATACCGAGGGACGCAGCGCCGTCATGCGCGCGGCCGCGCCCTGGGCGGCCGCGAGCCGCGCCCCCGCCTGCTCGCGCAGCTTGGCGATGTGTTCTCGTGCCTCGTCGGCGTCGCGGAAGATCATGCGCGCTCCTCCCCCGTGGTCGCGGCGCCCTGCCGCGACGGGAGCATCGCCAGCAGCCGCCTGCGCAGCGTGTCGTCGTGCAGCGCGGCCGCGCCACCCGCGCTCACCATCGCGGGACGCCGCCGCTCGCGAGCCTCGCGCACCGTGGCCATGACGATCTCCTCGAGCTCGCCGGCCTCCAGCTCGGCGATCGACGGCGCGAAGCGCACGTCCGCCAGCAGGCCACGCTCGTCCAGTGTCACCGCCACCTCGCGGTCGGCCGATTCCACCGTCGTCGGCGTCACCTCGGCGATCTCCTGCTGCATGCGCATCGCGCGCTCCAGCTGCGCCGCGATCTGCTGCTCGACCTGTGCGTACTCGCGTCCGGCGTCCGTCATGTCGTCTCGCTCTCGATCCGTGTTCCTGCGAAGTCGGGTGCCCGATCGGCCTGCGCGCAGCCGGTCACCGGAGGGTGCCCTGCATCAGCTGCGCGTACCGCACGCCCAGCCCGTGGGCGAGCTCGAGCCGCTGGATGTCGCTCTCGACGTTGATCGAGAGCTGGTCGCAGACGTACACCGTCTGGCCAGCCGAGGCGATGAGCATGCGCGTGCGCCGCGCCCCGGCGGGCGCCGCCGGCGCGCCGGCCTCGAGCAGGGGGCCCAGCACGCTCTGCAACGCCGCGACGCCGGCCGGCTCGCACCAGATGTGCGTGCCGCCCGCGCGCTCGAGGTGGGTCATGCCCTGCACGTGGGGCGTGAAGTAGGCGCGGCGCTTCAGGTCGTAGATCGCGTCGAACCAGCGGCCGCTCCCCATCATCACGTAGGCGCGCGGCACCGCGACACCGGCGTCGACCGCGCTCACGCTGCGGAAGAACTGCGAGGGATGCACCCCGCCCACGAACGGGGCACGATCGTGCACGTACGCGTTCCTGCCGCCGAACGGCCCCGTGATCTCGTCCTCGACCGTGACGTCGACGCGCGCCAGCACGCCCGAGAGGATGTCCGGACGGATCGACGCGGTCGGGGCGTAGGACCAGCCGTGGGCGGCCGCCCACTCCCGCCGGCCCTCGCGCAGCGCTTCCCTCATGACAGGCACCGTACCGCGGACGTCATCCGACGTTCCCGAGCGCGACGATCGTCGCGAGCGCCTTCTGGATGGCGCCGATCGCCTCGACGAGCTCGTCGGCCAGCATCGCGCCCTTGCTGATGACGGTGACCAGCTCGTCCATCATGGTCGCGACATCGCCCGCCGTCTTCGCGATCGCGGTGCACGCCTGCGTGATGACGGCCGGCAGCGCGATGCCGCCGCTCGCCACCGTCTCGATGACGTAGATGATGAGCTTGCCGACGAGGTCGGCGATGATCGCCTTGGCGAGGTCGCGGATGGCGGCGACGACCTCCGACGCGATGATCATCCCGGATCCGATCCCGGCCGCACCGACGGCGAGACCCGCGGCTGCCTCGTGAAGCCGGCTCAGCGCCT
Organism: Microbacterium sp. FG3; assembly: GCF_057809335.1. Classification (NCBI taxonomy): domain Bacteria; kingdom Bacillati; phylum Actinomycetota; class Actinomycetes; order Micrococcales; family Microbacteriaceae; genus Microbacterium; species Microbacterium sp. FG3. Next base: position 96,009 of record NZ_JBMDJT010000002.1, read on the forward strand.
CGCGGTACGCATCTCCCGCGGCACCGACCCAGACCGACACGGACTCGGTGATCAGCTGCTGGATCTCGGTGGCCTTCAGCTCCAGGGCGCCGGACACGTTCGTCCAGGTCTGGCCGAGGCTCTCGACCAGCGCCGGATTGCCGGCGAGCAGGTCGAGCTGCATCGGCAGCGGCGGCACATAGTCGAGCAGGAACGAGGCGACGGACGACGCGAGCGTTCCGAACGGGTCGATGATGGCGGCCGCGGTCGACGCGACCCCGGCGCCGACGGCGAGGAGTCCGCTGGCCCAGTCGCCCTCGCCGAACTCGCGCGCCGCCGACACGATCTCGGCGGCGATCGGGATGTTCGACGCGATCGAGCCCAGCGGGTCCTGGATGAGCGACTCGTACGTGTGCAGGAAGTCGCCGGCGTCGGTGGCGATCAGATCGTTCACGCGGTGTCTCCGTTCCGCCTCGGTGCGCGCGCGGCGCCGGGATCACGCAGGGATGACATCGGGACCTCCGTCGGTGCGGGGCGGGAAGTACGGCGCCGGCCGCACATCGGGCTGGATCGGGTCGTAGCGCGGGATGTGCGGCTGCGACGGCCCGGGCGGCAGGTGCGGCATGGGCGGACGCGATCCGTCCGGATCGAGTGGGCGATACGGCGAGCTCGGGTCGAAGCCGCGCCACCGCTCGGCGCTGTCCTCGTCGGCGCGGCGATACTCGTCGCATGCCTCACGGGCGCGGGACGCGAGGCGCTCGAGCGCCTCGATGAGCGCGTTGATGCCGGCGCCCTCGCGCGTGCCGAGATACGTGGCGGCCGGAGTGAAGAACGAGCACAGCAGCCCGAACGCCGCCGGCGTCAGCGCGAGGTTGAACGTCGCCGCTCCCCGGATGTCGCCGAAGCCGTCCGACACCGACTGCACGGCGCCGCCCGCGCGGCACATGCCCTCCAGCTCGACCTCGAAGCCCTGTGCCTGCATCGAAGACTCCCCCCGTCTGTCGTCACCCCGTGCGGGTGTGCTCCCGTCACGATACGGCGACCGCGCGAATCCCGCGATGAGTACAACTCCCCATGCCGGCCTCGTGCCGTCAGCCGCCGAGCTTCTCCTGGAGCTGCTGCTTCACCTGGCGGCGCAGGACCTTGCCGATCATGGACTTCGGCAGCTCGTCGACCACGACGAGTCGCCGCGGCGCCTTGTAGGGCGTGAGCACCTTCTTCACGAACGACCGCACCTCCTCCGGATCGAACTCCGGGGTGCCGTCGAGCACGACCGCCGCGACGACCTCCTCGCCGTTCGCGCCCGGCATGCCCACGACGGCGGCGTCGGCGATGGCCGGGTGCTGGCGCAGCGCGCTCTCCACCTCGGTGGGCGCCACGTTGAAGCCGCCCGTGATGATGAGCTCCTTGAGGCGGTCGACCACGCGGAAGAAGCCGTCCTCGTCCATCTCGACGATGTCGCCCGTGCGGAACCAGCCGTCGAGGAAGACGCGCTCGGTCTCCTCGGGCTTGCCGTAGTACCCGCCGAAGACCTGCGGTCCGCGCACGACGAGCTCGCCCGCCTGCCCCTGCGGCACGTCCTCGCCCGTGTCGGGATCCACGACGCGGGCCTCGGTGCCCGGCAGCGGCAGGCCGATGGAGCCGGCCTTGCGGTGCGGCGCGACGGGATTCACGATGAGCACCGGCGAGCATTCCGACAGGCCGTACCCCTCGACGAGGTAGCCCTTCGTCTCGGCCTCCCACGGCTCGACGAGCGCCGGGTCGAGCGCCATGGCGCCGGACACGCCGATCCGCGTGCCCTCGAGCGAGACGCCCTTCTCCTGCGCGCGGGCGAGCAGGCGCTGCGCGATCGGGGGCACCGCCGGCAGCACGGTCGCGGGGTGCTTCTTCGTGACGGCGAGCACCATGTCCGGGTCGAACTTCGGGAACAGCACGAGCCGCGCGGCCTGCGACATCGCGAACGTGAGGCACAGCGTGAGCCCGTATGCGTGGAACATCGGCAGCACGGCGTAGACGACGGTGCCGAGCCCGCGCTTCACCTCGGGGATCCACGCGCGCGCCTGCGCCGCGTTCGCGAGCAGGTTGCGGTGCGTCAGCGCGGCCCCCTTGGGGTCGCCGGTCGTGCCGCTCGTGTACTGGATGATCGCGACGTCGTCCGTTTCCGGGCCGGGCAGGTCGGGGTCGAGCGGCGCGTGCCCGACGATCCGCTCCCACGCGACGGCACCGCGCACCGGCTCCGTGAGCTGCCGACGCGACTCCCGCAGCTTCGGGATCGGCAGCCGCAGCGCGAACTGCATGACGGCGGGCATGCCCTTGGTCACGTCCACCGAGATGAGCGTCTCCACTGCCAGATCCGCCGGGAACTCCTGCACCGTCCGAGCCACCTTGCTCCACACGATCGCATGCTTCGCACCGTGGTCCTCGAACTGCTTGCGCAGCTCCCGCGGCGTGTAGAGCGGGTTGTGCTCGACGACGATCGCGCCGAGGCGAAGCACGGCGTAGAACGCGATGATGTGCTGCGAGCAGTTGGGCAGGATGATCGCGACCGGGTCGCCCTTGCGCACGCCCAGCGCCCGCAGCCCCGCCGCGGCGCGCTCGATCGCCGCGGCCAGCGCCGCGTAGGTCGTCTCACGGCCGAAGAACTGCAGCGCGGGCGCGTCGGGGAAGTCGCGCGCCGAATCGGCGACGAGATCCATCAGCGAGCCGGAGATCGGCGCCAGATCCTCGGGCACGCCCTCGGCGTACGAGGCGGTCCACGGGCGGGGCGGATCGAACACGGTGGTCACCCTGCCATCGTACGGGGCGGTCCCGCCGACGGCCGGACGGCGCCCCGCCCGCGCGGAACGCGTGCGAGCATGGCGCCGTCGGGCCCGTACGTCAGGACTCGCGGCTCGGGCGCACGCCCTCGAGCACGATGGCGCCGGTGCGCGTGAACTCGTCCTGGATGTCGTCCTGGCCCGCCCCCTCCGCGCGGAAGGTGGCCAGGCTCACGACGACGGCCGCGAGCAGCGCGAGGACGAAGCCGGGCAGCAGCTCGTAGAGGTCCGAGACGGGCGCGGGCAGGTACTGCCACGCGAAGACGACCACCGAGCCCACGACCATTCCGGCCAGCGCACCCCAGGTCGTCAGCCGGCGCCAGAACAGCGACAGCAGGATGACCGGACCGAACGCCGCGCCGAAGCCCGCCCACGCGAAGCCCACGAGCGCGAGGATCGAGCTGTTGGGATCGAGTGCCAGCACCATCGCCACGATCGAGACGACGAGCACACCGGCGCGCCCGAGCCAGAGGCCGCCCTGCGCGGAGGGCTTGCGGCGGAAGAAGGCCTGGGCGATGTCGTCGACGAGCGCCGAGGAGGAGACGATCAGCTGGCTGGAGATGGTCGACATGATGGCGGCGACGACGGCGGCGAGCACGAGACCCGCGATGAACGGGTGGAACAGCGTCTGCGCCATCACGAGCACGACCGTCTCGGCCGTGACGTCGTCGAGCACGACGCCCTGCTGGCGCAGGTACGCGATGCCGATGAAGCCGGCGAGCACCGTGCCCAGCAGCGAGACGACCATCCAGCCCATGCCGATGCGCCGGGCGACCTTCGCCTCCTTCGCGCTGCGCAGCGCCATGAAGCGCACGATGATGTGCGGCTGACCGAAGTAGCCGAGGCCCCAGGCGACGGCCGAGACGACGGCGAGCACGCTCGCGCCCGTCACTTCGCCGCCGAACCACGACGCCTGCTCCGCGGTGAGCTGCCCCGTCACCTCGTCGAGGCTGCCGACGGCGACGAACGCGAGGATCGGGACCGCGATGAGCGCGAGCATCATCATGATCCCCTGCACGAAGTCGGTGAACGAGGCGCCGAGGAAGCCGCCGAACAGCGAGTACAGCACGGTGATGCCGCCGACGAGGAGCATGCCGATGAGATAGACGTTCGCCCCGTCGTCGAAGAGCGCGCCGAACGAGCTCTCGAAGAACTTGCCGCCCGCGACCATGCCGCTGGAGACGTACAGCGTGAAGAAGACGAGGATGACGATGCCGGCGACGATCCGCAGCACGCGCGAGCGGTCGTGCAGCCGGTTCTCGAAGAAGGTGGGGACGGTGAGCGCGTTGCCCGCCACCTCGGTGTAGGCGCGCAGGCGCGGCGCGACGAGCTTCCAGTTCAGGTACGCACCGATGGTGAGGCCGATGGCCATCCACGCCTCCATGAGGCCGGAGAGGTAGATCGCGCCGGGCAGGCCCATCATGAGCCAGCCCGACATGTCGGAGGCGCCGGCGCTGAGCGCGGCCACCGGTGCGGGCAGGTTGCGCCCGCCGAGGACGTAGTCCTCGTCGCTCTTGGTCTGCGTGAACCCGTAGAAGCCGATGGCGATCATCGCCGCGAAGTACACGGCGAGGGCGATGAGGTAGACGACGGTGTCGGACATGACAGGAGATCCTCCCTGATCGGTGCAGCCGCCACGATACGGGCAGACGCTGACGGGGTCTCGGATCTCGGCTTGCTAGACACGCGCGCGTCGCGCGCACGCGTAGGGAGAAGGAGCGGTCGATGCAAGTCGGCCGCCCCGGCGCCGCGCCCGCCGGGGCGGCCGCGCCGGCCTCACCAGCGGTCGTGCACGAGCGGGCGGATCGCCTCGTCGTAGAGGTCGCGCACGCCGTCGAGGAACTCCTGCGGCAGCGGGCCGACCTCACCGGCGGCGGCGTTCGCCCTCGCCTGCTCCGGGTTGCGGGCACCGGGGATGACGGTGGTCACCCCGGGCTGCTGCGCCACCCACGCCAGGGCGGCGGTGGCGGGCTCGAGGCCCGCGGCGCGCGCGAGCTCGGCGAAGCGGCCGGCCGCGTCGACGCCGACCTCGTAGTCGACGCCCGAGAACGTCTCTCCCACGTCGAACGCCTCGCCGCGCCGGTTGTAGCTGCGGTGGTCGTTCTGCGCAAACGTCGTCTCGCGCGTGTACCGTCCGCTCAGGAGCCCGCTCGCCAGCGGCACGCGCGCGATGATGCCCACGCCGGCGTCGACGGCGGCGGGCAGCACCTCGTCGAGTGGCTTGCGCCGGAAGGCGTTGAGGATGATCTGGACGCTCGCCACCGAGGGCCGCGCGATCGCGCGGCGCGCCTCGGCGACCGTCTCGACGCTCACGCCGTAGCTCGCGATCGCGCCGTCGGCGACGAGGGTGTCGAGGTCGTCGAAGACGCGATCGGTCTCGTACACGTCGCTCGTCGGGCAGTGCAGCTGCACGAGGTCGAGCGTGTCGACGCCGAGGTTGCGGCGGGACCGGTCCGTCCACGCGCGGAAGTTGTCGAGGGTGGCGTGCGCGAGGTCCGGTGCCTCCGCCCGGCGGATCATCTTCGTCGCCACCGTGACGCCGGCGTCGGGGTGCGCGCGCAGCCAGCCGCCGATGAGCTGCTCGCTGCGGCCGTCGCCGTAGACGTCGGCCGTGTCGAAGAAGGTCACGCCGGCCTCGTGCGCGGCATCGAGCACGGCGAGGGCGTCGCTCTCGGCGACGTCGCCCCAGTCCGCGCCCAGCTGCCACGTGCCGAGGCCGATGATCGAGCTGTCGCGTCCGGTGCGTCCGAGGGTGCGCTGCTCCATGGCTCCAGCCTAGGGCGTCGCGCCGTCGTCCTGCGCGGCGGGCGGGAGCGCGTCCGGACCCTCCGTCACGAGCAGGTGGAACGCGGCCGCGTCGATGATCCGCACGCCGAGCGCCTCGGCCTTGGCCAGCTTCGAGCCCGCGCCGGGGCCGGCGGCGACGAAGTCGGTCTTCTTGCTCACGCTCGAGGACGCCTTGCCGCCGGCGCGGATGATCGCCTCCTGCGCGCCCTCGCGCGTGTAGCCCTCGAGCGACCCGGTCGCGACGACCGTGATGCCGTCGAGCACGCCGCCGGCGGAGGCCGCGCCGGGGCCGGGGTGGCCCGGCGTCTCGAACCGGACGCCCGCGGCGGTCCACCGCTCGACGATCTCGCGGTGCCAGTCGGCCTCGAACCACTCCAGGAGCGAGTCGGCGATGATCGGGCCGACCCCCTCGACCGCCGCGAGCTCGTCGCGCGAGGCGGCGCGGATCGCCTCGAGCGATCCGAACCAGCCGGCCAGGGCGCGCGCCGCCACCGGCCCGACGTGGCGGATGTTGAGCGCCACGAGCAGGCGCCACAGGTCCTTCGTCTTCGCCTTCTCGAGCTCGTCGAGCAGCTTGAGCGCCTGCGACGAGACGATGTGCGTCTCGTTCCCGTCGAACGGTCCGTTCGGATCGAACGGCGGATCGGCGTCCTTGCCCGACGGCTTCCGCTTGCGCCGGAACGGGCTGCGGGGCTTGGCGCGCCCGGAGGCGTCCTCGCGCGGCAGGCCGGTCTCGGGGTCGCGCACGACCACGTCGATCGGGAACAGGTCCTCGAGCCGGAGGTCGAACAGTCCGGCCTCCGTGCGCAGCGGCGGATCGGCGGGCACGTCGGGCTGGGTCAGCGCGGCGGCGGTGACCTCGCCGAGCGCCTCGATGTCGAGCGCGCCGCGGGATCCGATGTGCTCCACGCGGCCGCGCACCTGCGCGGGGCAGTCCTTGCCGTTGGGGCAGCGGAGGTCGATGTCCCCCTCCTTCATGGGCCGCAGCGGTGTGCCGCACTCGGGGCACGCGCTCGGCATGACGAACGCCCTCTCGGATCCGTCGCGCTTCTCGACGACGGGGCCGAGCACCTCGGGGATGACGTCGCCCGCCTTGCGCAGCACGACGGTGTCTCCGATGAGCACGCCCTTGGCCTTGACGACGTCCTGGTTGTGCAGCGTCGCCTGGCGCACGACCGATCCGGCCACGTGCGCGGGCTCCATGACGGCGTACGGTGTGGCGCGGCCGGTGCGCCCGACCGACACGACGATGTCGAGCAGGCGCGTGTGCACCTCCTCCGGCGGGTACTTGTACGCGATCGCCCAGCGCGGGGCGCGGCTGGTCATGCCGAGCTCGTCGTGCAGCGCGAGCTCGTCCACCTTGACGACGATGCCGTCCAGCTCGTGCTCGACGGCGTGCCGGTTCTCGCCGAAGTGCGCGACGAACGACACGACCTCGTCCACGCCCTGGCACACGCGCGCGTGCGGGCTGGTCGGCAGTCCCCACGCGGCGAGCAGCTCGTACACCTCGCTCTGGGCCGCGACGGGCGGATCGGGCCACGCGCCGATGCCATGCACGTACAGCCGCAGCGAGCCGACGCGCGCGAGCGCCGCCTCGAGCTCGAGGCCCTGCTTCTTCTCGATCTGCTGGCGCAGGCCGCCGCTGGCGGCGTTGCGCGGGTTCGCGAAGGCGGGGAAGCGCCGGGCCGCGGCCGCGGTCGCCCGCGCCTCGTCGAACGCGCGCCCGCGAGCGCCGGCGCGCTCCCGGGCCTCGGCCACCGCGCGCTCGCGGTACTCCGCCTGCAGCGCGTTGAGCCGCTCGAAGGCGGCGACGGGGATGAACACCTCGCCGCGCACCTCGACGATCGGCGGATGCCCCTCGCCCGAGAGCCGCTCGGGGATGTCCGCGAGACGGAGGGCGTTCTCCGTCACGATCTCGCCCACGCGGCCGTCGCCCCGCGTGGCGGCGGAGGTGAGCACCCCGTTCTCGTAGCGCAGCGAGATCGCGAGGCCGTCGATCTTCAGCTCGGTCAGCCACGCCACCTCTCGGCCGGCCGCCGCCTGCGTCTTCGCACACCAGTCGCGCAGCTCCTCGACGGAGAACACGTTGTCGAGGCTGAGCATGCGCTCGGCGTGCTCGATCGTCGCCAGCTCCGTGCCGTCCGCGGCGCCCACGGCCTGCGTCGGCGAGTCCTGGCCCTGCAGCTCGGGATAGCGGCGCTCGAGCGCCTCGAGCCGGCGCATCCACCCGTCGTAGGTCGCGTCGTCCACGAGCGAGGCGTCGCGCCCGTAGTACGCCTCCTTCGCCTCGAGGATCCACTCCGTGAGCGCGCGTGCCTCGGCGCGCGCCTCGTCGAGGGTCAGCTGCTCGATCTCATCCGCCACACCCCGAGTCTAGATTCGGTCTGCGACATCCCCCGGGGGCTTGCGCCGCGCGGGCGCGCCGATCAGGCCTCGGCGGGGACGGCCGAGACGGTGCGGTCGATCGTGCACTGTCCCAGCACGCGCGTGCCGACGTAGACGACGGCCGTCTGCCCCGGCGCCACGCCGTGCAGCGGTTCGTCGGGGCGCACGACGAGCTCGCCGTCGCGCAGCACCGCCGTCGCGGGCACGGGATCGGCGTGCGCGCGCACCTGCACCTCGCACGCGAACTCCTCGTGCGGGTCCGCCGGCGCGGCCCCCGCCCACGACCAACGCGATCCCGCCAGCTCGCCGATCGCGAGCGCCTCCTTCGGGCCGACGACGACCGTGTTCGAGACGGGCCGCACCTCGAGCACGAAACGCGGCTTGCCGTCGGGCGCCGGCACGCCCAGGCGCAGGCCCTTGCGCTGGCCCACCGTGAACGCATGCGCGCCGTCGTGGCTGCCGACGACCGCCCCGCCGCGGTCGACGATCTCACCCGGCGCCGTGCCGACCTTCTCGGCCAGCCAGCCGCGCGTGTCGCCGTCCGGGATGAAGCAGATGTCGTAGCTGTCGGGCTTGGACGCCACGGCGAGGCCCCGCGCCTCGGCCTCGGCCCGCACCAGTGTCTTCGACGGCGTCTCGCCCAGCGGGAACAGACAGTGCGCGAGCTGCTCGGCCGTGAGCACCCCCAGCACGTACGACTGGTCCTTCGCCTCCTCGCTGGAGCGGTGCAGCTCGAGCCCGCCCTCCCCCTCGCGAAGGATCGCATAGTGGCCGGTGCACACGGCGTCGAACCCGAGTTCGAGGGCGCGCTCCAGCAGCGCCGCGAACTTGATCCGCTCGTTGCACCGCATGCACGGGTTCGGGGTGCGCCCGGCGCGGTACTCGCTGACGAAGTCCTCGATGACGTCGTCGCGGAAGCGCTCGGAGAAGTCCCAGACGTAGAACGGGATGCCCAGGCGATCGGCGACGCGCCGGGCGTCCATGGCGTCCTCGATCGTGCAGCAGCCGCGGCTGCCGGTGCGCAGCGTGCCGCCCGCGCGCGAGAGCGCGAGGTGCACGCCGACCACCTCGTGGCCGGCCTCGACGGCGCGCGCGGCGGCGACGGCGGAGTCCACCCCGCCGCTCATGGCCGCCAGCACGCGCATGCATCCAGCCTACGCGCGCCGACTGGGCGGCGGCCCCGTCGGCGACCCGCCCCGAGCAGCGAGCGGGCGTCAGCGCACGAGGCGGCGGTACGCGCGCGGCAGGGCGTGCAGGAGGGCGTCGAGGTCGGCGGCGGTCGTCGTGCGGCCGAGCGTGATGCGCAGCACCTGGCGGGCCTCGGCCTCCGAGCGCCCCATCGCGAGCACGACGTGCGACGGCTCGGCCACGCCCGCCTGGCAGGCCGATCCGGTCGACACGGCGATGCCCTCCTGATCGAGCAGGAACAGCAGCGACTCCCCCGCCGCGCCCGGCAGCAGCAGCTGGATCGTGCCCGGCAGCCGGTCCACGGGGTCGCCCAGCAGCTCGGCCTCCGGCAGCGCCTCGCGCAGCCGGGCGAGGAACCCGTCGCGGAGCGCCGCGAGCCGCGCGGCCTCGGCCTCGCGCTCGGCCGCGGCCAGCTCCGCGGCGGTGGCCAGGGCCGTCGCGCCCGCGACGTCCTGCGTGCCGGCGCGCAGGCCGCGCTGCTGGCCGCCGCCGTGCAGCATCGGTTCGAGCGCCACCGTGCGCGACACGACGAGCGCGCCGGTGCCCACCGGCGCGCCGAGCTTGTGCCCCGACACACTGAGCGCCACGAGGCCCGCGCCCGCCGGCCCGTCCCCGCGCCAGCCCGCGAACGACACCGGCACGCGCCCGAACGCCGAGACCGCGTCGATGTGCAGCGGCACGCCCGCGGCGGCTGCCGCCGCGGCGATCCCGCGCGCGTCGTTGATCGTGCCCGACTCGTTGCCCGCCGCGATCGCCGTCGCCAGCGCGACGCGCCCGGAGCCCACCGCCGCCGCGAAGGAGGCCACCGGCACGCGCCCCACGGCGTCGAGCGCGACGGGCACGACCCGCGCGCCCTCGTGGGACGCCAGCCAGCCCGTGGTGTCGAGCACGGCGTGGTGCTCGCCGTCGGGCAGGACGATCCCGTCGGCGTCCGCGGCGCGGCGGCGCCACAGCCCCTGCAGTGCCAGCCCGACGGACTCCGTGCCGCCCGAGGTGAAGACGACCTCGATCGGCTCGGCCCCGAGCACGCCCGCGAGCCGCTCGCGCGCGTCCTCCAGCAGCCGGCGCGCGTCCTGCCCCGCGCCGTGGATGGACGAGGCGTTGCCGATCGTCTCGTGCGCGGCCAGCCACGCGTCGCGCACCTCGGGCCGCAGCGGCGTCGTAGCCGCGTGGTCGAGGTAGACCCTCATCCGCTCAGAACAGCAGGCTCGTGAGGCGCCCGCGGGCCCGCACGACGCGCGGGTCGGTCGTGCCCACCACGCCGAACAGCTCGACGAGGCGCTCCTGCACGGGCTTGCGCTGATCGGAGGGCAGCGCGGCGAAGAGGTCGAGCAGCCGCTCGAACGCGTCGTCGACGTGGCCTCCGGCGAGATCCAGATCGGCCACGGCCAGCTGCGCGTCGACGTCGTGCGGACCGTCGGCCGCGGCGGCGCGCACGGCCGCCGGATCCAGGTCCTGCACGCGCGCGAGCAGCCGCACCTGGCCGAGGCCCGCCTGCGCGTCCTCGTCGCGCGGGTTCTGCTTCAGCGCCTCCTCGTACGCCGCGATCGCCCGCGGGAAATCGCCCGCCTCGATCGCCGCGTACGCCTCGGCGTGCAGCGGCGGAAGCTCCGGCTCCTGCGGCGGCGCCTGGTCATCCGACGCCTCGCCGTCCGCCACGGGCACCGTGCCGGTCACGCCGTTCTGCGCCGCCAGCTGCAGCAGCTGCGCGAACACCTGGCGCACCTGCTCCTCCGGCACCGCCCCGGTGAACAGGGGCACCGGCTGGCCGGCGACGAGCGCCACGACCAGCGGGATCGACTGCGCGCGGAAGGCCTGCATCAGCTGAGGGTTGGCATCGACGTCGACCTTGGCCAGCACGAGCCGGCCGGCCAGCTCCCTGACGACCTTCTCGAGCACGGGGCTGAGCTGCTTGCACGGCCCGCACCACTCGGCCCACAGGTCCACGACGACGGGAACGGTGCGCGAGAGCTCGAGCGCCTCGCCGAACGTCGCGTCCGTGACGTCGAAGACGAGACGCGTGGCGCCGGCCGCGCCGTCTCCGGCCGGCGATGCCGCTGCCGACGATGCGCCCTCGGGCGGTCCGCCTGAGGGCCTGTTGCGCAGCGCGGACAGATCGACGGCGCCGCGCAGCGCGGCGTGGGGTGCGTAGTCGCTCATCGGCTCTCCTCGGGATGGATCATCGGGTGGCTCATTCGACGGTGCCCGCCGTCACGCTGGATGCCCAGCCGAGCAGGCGGATCTTCTCGTCGGTGCCCTGCGCCGGCACGTAGAAGAACAGCGGGCTGCTGTCGGTGCGCTCGAAGCTGCCCGCGGTCTCCGTCTCACCCGTGAGCGCCTCCAGCGCGGGGTCGCCGTGGCGCACGACACCGAGCTCGTCGGTCGCCGTGACGCGCTCGGTGCGGTTCACGGCGACGGCGACGATCGCGCCGTTGTGCACCGTGGCCAGCGACACGGGCGGGGTGTCGGCCGCCGACTGGCCGAAGGAGATCTCGCCGGCGACGTCGGCCTGGTTGAACTCGGCGGCCGTCGCCTCGCGGACTCGGGCGACCTCGGGCCGGAACGTGTCGCCCTCCTCGGCGAAGAGCTCGGCGAACTCGCTGTTCTCGCCGTTGCCGATCACGTCGGCGTAGGCCGCCGCGACGTCCTCGGGTGCGATCGTGAGGAACGACGAGGTCGGCGGCACGAGGGCCGCGCCCTGGTAGGACGGCGCGAGGCTCGGGATCTCCGCGTTCGGCTCGAGGCTCGCGATGTACGATGCGCGGTAGTGCGACCACGGGTCCTGCTGGGTCATCGTGAGGATCGTGGGCGCGATCGACGGATCCTCGGCGTCCGACACGACGACCAGGGCGGTGCGCGGCCATTCGTCGAACGCCTGCGGCAGCAGGATCTGGATCGGCGACGCGGGGATCGCGGGCAGCGTGGCGTAGTCGCCGAACTGCGCGCGGATCTCGTAGTTCACGCGGCGCATCGTCAGCGCCATGCCCTCGAGGCGCTGCTCCGCCACGGCGACGTCGGCGGCCTCGTCCGCCGCGGCCACGGTCGCGGACATGTCCGCGAGGATCCGCGCGGCCTGCGCATCGGTGAGCGCGGGCGCCTGCTGGTTCTCCGGCGCCACGACCGTCGGCGTCGGCGTCGGCGTCGGAGCGGGCAGCGCGTCCGGCGTGCAGCCGGCCATGAGCGCGAGCGCGAGTCCCGTCGCGGGCACGGCGATGAGGCCGCGGCCCTTGCGTCCCCGCGAGCGGCGGGTGGGCGTCGCGGTGATGACGCCCTTCTCGTCGCCGCCCTCGATCCGGTCGGTGGAGAGGTCGATGGGCTCGGTCTTCGGCACCGGCAGCCCCTTGCGGCGCGGACCCCGCGAGCGACGGGAGTGCAGGATGCCCGAGACGTAGAGGAACAGGCCGAGCAGCAGCAGGGCGCCGCCGCCGGCGATCAGCCAGGGCGCGGCGGGCGTGCTGTTGTCGATCGGCCACGTGACCGAGATGTCGGCGGGCGCGGGCCCGGCGCCGTCGGATGCGACCAGCACGCTCATCTCGCCGCCCTCGGGGAAGGCGAAGCTTTGCTCGAGGGAACCCGTGCCCGCGAACTCCTCGAACCACAGGTCCGAGCCGGCCGGGTCGCGGGGCTCCGGCTCCTCGCCGTCCTCCGGCTCGATCGACGGCTCGACGGTGTCGACCGCGACGACGCCCGCCGCCTGGTCCCCCTCGGCGACCGACACGTGCGCGTACGTCTGGTCGGCCAGCCACGCCCGCATGTCGTGCTCGCGGCCGTACGCGGAGAAGACCTCGCCGTCGCCCGCGATGTCGAGCACGCCGGCCCTGCCCTCGAGCGACTCGGGCAGCGCCGTGAACACGTCGTCGTCGATGAGCACGTAGCGCGCCTCGTCGTCGATCTCGATCGCGACCGACCGCTCGGACGGCCCGAGCCAGACGGTGCGCTGGGCGATGCCCGCGCCGATCAGCCCCGCGGCGAGCACGAACGACACCACAGCCCAGACGAAACGCACGGCACCACTCCCTCGGCGATCCGCCCGACCGGCCCTCCGGCTGTGCCGTCGGACCGCGGATCGCACAGAACTCGACGTCCCAGACTAGCGAACGCGCCGCTGGGTGTCCCCAGGGAGCGCTCCCGGGCGGTCCTGCCGGGCCGCCGGCCCGCCGCGCCCTATCCTGTGACGAAGGCACCCACAAAGGAGACACATGAAGATCCACAACCCGTTCCGCGTGGCCCTCGTGGCCACCCTCGGGGTGGGGCTGGGCGTCCTGCTGATCCAGAGCGTCCAGTCGCTGTCGACGATCCTGCTCTACGTCGGGACGGCGCTGTTCATCTCCCTTGGCCTCGATCCCCTGGTGTCGTGGCTGGAGCGGCGCCGGCTGCCGCGCTGGGCCGCGGTGCTGATCACGCTCATCCTCGTGCTGGGGCTGTTCGCGGGCATCGTGTGGATCATCCTGCCGACGCTCATCCAGCAGATCTCGCAGCTCGTGACGCAGATCACCCGGCTGGTGAACCGGGGCACGTGGCAGACCGACATCCGCGCGTCGCTCGACCAGATGTTCCCGGGCCTGGCGATCGACGACATCTTCGCGAACATCAACCAGTGGCTGCTCGACAACATCACGACCATCAGCGAGGGCGTCCTCGGGGCCACTGTGGGCGTGGTGAGCGGGCTCTTCGGCGCGTTCATCGTCATCATCCTGACGATCTACCTCACCGCCTCGACGCCCTCGCTCAAGAGCGCCGTCTACCAGCTCGTCCCCGCCTCGAAGCGGGAGTCGTTCATCGTCCTCGCCGACCAGATCACCGACTCCGTCGGCTACTACGTCATGGGCCAGGTGACGCTGGGCATCATCAACGGCGTGCTGAGCGCGATCTTCCTGTCGATCATCGACGCGCCGTTCCCCGCCGTGCTCGCCGTCGTCGCGTTCCTCGGCTCGCTGATCCCGCTCGTCGGCACCATCTCGGCCTCGACGATCATCGTGCTGACGTGCCTCGTCCCGGGGCTGGGATCGCCCACCACGGCGCTGATCGCCGCCATCTACTACCTCATCTACATGCAGATCGAGGCGTACGTCGTCTCGCCGCGCGTCATGAGCCGGGCCGTGTCGGTGCCCGGCGGCGTGGTCGTCGTCGCGGCCCTCGCCGGCGGCGCGCTGCTGGGCCTGCTCGGCGCGCTCATCGCGATCCCCGTGGCGGCGAGTGTGCTGATCATCTACCGCCAGGTCGTCATCCCGCGCATGAACGAGCGCTGACGCCTCGCCTCAGTCGGTGGGCCAGGTGGTCGGCAGCGGCAGCGCGCCCGGGTTCACGACGTTCACGATCTCGGTGAGCACGCGGTAGGTCTGCTTCTCGCCCACCCACAGGTGCTTGCCGTCCTCCACGTCGATGAGCCGGATGCCCGGCGCCACGGCGAAGCGCCGCGCGGCCTCCGCGGGCCGCAGGAAGTCGTCGTGCTCGGGGATGAGCGCCACGATCGGGCGCGGATCGCCGTTCCACGCGCGCAGGTCGTCGTCCGTCGCGCGGTGCAGCGGCGGCGAGAGCAGCACCATGCCGCGGATGTCGTGCTCCCTGCCGTACTTCAGCGCGAGCTCGGTGCCGAACGACCACCCGACGATCCACGGATCGGGCAGGCCGCGCTCCGCGACCAGCGCCATCGCCGCGGCGACGTCGAGGCGCTCGTCGACGCCCTCGGCGAAGGCCCCCTCGCTCGTGCCACGCGGCGAGGTCGTGCCGCGCGTGTTGAAGCGGAGCACCGCGAGATCGGCGAGGGCGGGCAGCCGCGCCGCCGCCTTGCGGATGATGTGCGAGTCCATGAAGCCGCCCGCGGTGGGCAGCGGGTGCAGCGTCACGAGCGTGGCGACGGGCTCGCGCTCGGCCGGCAGCGACAGCTCGCCGACGAGGGTCAGCCCGTCCGCGGTGCGCAGCTCGACGTCCTCGCGCCGCGCGGGCAGCAGCGTGGCCCCGCGGATCTCGGTGGGCTCGGCCCCGGTGCTCGCGTCGGTCATCCGTTGATCCTCCAGCAGTGGTTGTGCCAGTGCCGCCGCGCGGCGAGGTCGGCCTGGGGGCCGAGGATCCCGTCCTCGCGCCACACGACCACGTGGGGCGTGCCCACCTCGATCGTCTGGGCGCACCCGGGGCACGTGTACGTCTTCTCGGTGCGCGCGCCCGTGACCGGCTGAACCGTGTAGTCCCGGCCGCGTCGCGTCTCGGTGCGCTTCCAACCGGCGAGCAGGCGCTCGAACGAGGCGTCGCCCGACTCGTCACCGCCGCCGGGTCGACGCCCTCGCGGGCGATTCGACCGCGGCACGGCTCAATACCAGCCGACCGACTGCGAGTGGCCCCAGGCTCCGCACGGGGTGCCGTAGCGGCCCGCGATGTAGTCGAGGCCCCAGGCGATCTGCGTGGCGGGGTTGGTCTGCCAGTCGGCGCCGTGGCTGGCCATCTTGCTGCCGGGCAGCGACTGCGGGATGCCGTAGGCGCCGCTCGAGGCGTTGTACGCGTTCACGCGCCAGCCGGACTCCTTGTTCCACAGGGCGACGAGGCACGAGAACTGGTCGTCGCCCCAGCCGCGCGCCGCGACCATGCCGTACGCGACCGCCTGGGCGCTGCCGGGATCCGGCGCGGCGAAGGCGGGGATGACCGGGGCGGACGACGACGCGGGCTCCGCCGCGACCTCCGCCGGCTCGGGCGTGGGCGTCGGAGTGGGAGTCGGCGTGACGTAGATCTCGTACGCCGTGCTCGTGAGCGACGTCGCGACGGACAGATCGGCCGGCGCCGTGTAGATCTGGGCGTCGGCCACCGTCTCGGCGTAGGCCGAGGTGACGTCCTCCTGCCCCGGCTCCGCCATGGCGGCCACGGTGGGCGCGAGGTACGAGGCGAGGAATCCGACGGCGGCGGCTCCCGCGATCACGCTCGCGACGGCGCGCTTCGCCGACCAGGCCGTGGCGGGGCGCGACGGTCCGACGCCCGCGCGCGCGACGAGGGCTCGCGTCTCGCGCCGCGACAGCGTCTTTCGGGTGGGAGGTTCGGGTGTGGAAGTCACAGTGGGGCCTACTGTACCAGGGTCGTTACGGTTCCGTGATCTGATCCGCGTATCAGCGCACGGCGAGGATGACGTCGACCACGGCATCGAGCAGGGCGTCGACCTGCTCCTCGCGGTAGCCGCCGCGCGACATGCGGAAGGCTGCCGAGCGCACCTGCTCCGCCGTGAGAGGGTCGCCGTCCTGCAGGAACGCGCTGATCCGGTCGGCGACGATGTCGACCTCCTTGGGCGCGTAGCCGAACGAGAGCGGGCCGACGCGATCGAAGCGGCGGCCGGCGGGTCGGGCCAGCCGCTCGAGGATCACCTGCGCCTCGGCACGCGCGCGCTCGACCCAGGCCTCGGGTCCCTCCGCCGCGATCGCCGCCTGTCGCTCGCGTGCCGCGAACGCGTCCTCGATCCGCCCCAGCGCCGCATCGACCGCGGCGATCTGGTAGCCGCCGCGCACGAGCGGGAAGCCCGCCTGACGCACGGCGCGCGCGTCGACGGTGTCGTCGCCGCGCTCGAACGCCTCGCGCGCCCGCGCCATGAACGCCTCGACGGCGTCGCGGCGGTAGCCGCGCTCGCGACCGTGCATCACGGGGAAGGGCAGGTGCTTGCCGCCCCCGGCAGAGGGCGCCGCGTCGTCCGGCTCGGTCGAGACCGGCGCGACATCCGCTCGCGCGTCCCGCGGCTCCGGCGCGGCGGCCGCGGCGGGCGCCGCGACGCGGACCGTGGGTGCCGGCGCGCCGAGCGTCTCGTCGAAGGCCTCCGGGGGTGCGGGCGCGTCCGTGTCGCGCAGGCCCGGCTCGTCACCCATCACGTGGAGCAGCGCGGTCACGCCGCCGATGACGGGCTGCGCACCCGTCGTGTCGGCCGCCTCGGTCTCGTGCGTCACATCCGCCTCCGTGTCATCCCGTCCGTCCGCCGGCCCGTCGCTCCTGCGCATGCGGACTCACATCCCGCCCAGCGGCGAGAGCAGCGCGTGCAGCGCGTACGCCGCCGCGGCCGAGAGCAGGATGCTGTCGAGCCGGTCGAGCACGCCGCCGTGGCCCGGCAGCCACGAGCTCATGTCCTTGATGCCCAGGTCGCGCTTGAGCATCGACTCGCCCAGGTCGCCCACCGTGGCCGTGCCGAGGATGACGGCGCCGAAGACGAGCCCCGTCCACCACGGCATCCCCAGCATGAACTGCGCGAGCAGCGCACCGGCGGTCAGCGCGGCGAGGGCCGCGCCGGCGAAGCCCTCCCAGGTCTTCTTGGGGCTGATGCGCGGGGCCATCGGATGGCGTCCGAACGCGAGGCCGGCCGCGTAGGCGCCCGTGTCGGCGGCGATCACCGCGATGAGGAACGCCAGCACCCACCACTCGCCGTCCGGCTGGCGCAGCAGCGCCAGCGCGAGGCTCGCGAGCAGCGACACGTACACGGGGACGAGGCCCGATGCGAGGACGTCGCCCAGGACGTCGCCGTAGGTCCGGCCATCGCGCGCCGCCATCTGGCCGAGCAGCCGCCACACGACGATGAGGAACACGGCGGCGAACAGGGCCGTCCAGTGCAGCCAGTGCTCCGACGCGTACGCGGGAAGCAGGATGAGCGGGACCGCGATCAGCTGCGGTGCGACGTCGACGCGCCGGCCGCCCGCCTGCATGGCGCGGACCAGCTCGAAGGTGCCGAAACCGGCGCCCGCGACGGCGACGAGGACGAAGGTCCACTTCACGAACAGCAGCGAGGCGAGCACGAGCGCCCCCAGCACCAGGCCCGTGAGGATCGCGAGGAGCAGATCGCGGCCCGTGCGCGCCTTGATGCGCTCGTTCGTCGCCTCGAACTGCTCGCGGGCGTGCCCCAGCTGGTCGCGCGCGTGCTCCAGGTGCGCCCGCGCGTGCTCGTGCGGATCGCGCCCCTCGACGCGTCCGGCGACGACGGTCGGCGGCACCGCGTCGTCACGGCGCGCCGCGGCCTCGCGGCGGGTGCGCGGGGTGCCGGCGGCGTCGTCGGGAGAGTCGGTCATCTGCCGGCCTCAGACCTCGAGGAGCTCGGCCTCTTTGTGCTTCAGCGCCTCGTCGACCTGGTCGACGTGGGCCTTGGTCAGCGCGTCGAGCTCCTTCTCGGCGCGGGCGATGTCGTCCTCGCCGATCTCGTCCTTCAGCGCGTCGAGGTCGTCCTTGATCTGCCGGCGGATGCCGCGGATGCGCACCTTGGCGTCCTCGGCCTTCGCCTTGACGAGCTTGACGTACTCCTTGCGGCGCTCGGCGGTCAGCTCGGGCATCGTGATGCGCACGATGTTGCCGTCGTTGGTCGGGTTCGCCCCGAGGTTCGGCATGTCGCGGATCGCGTCCTCGATCGCCTTCAGCGCCGACTTGTCGTACGGCGTGACGATGAGCGTGCGCGCCTCGGGGTTCTGCAGCGAGGCCAGCTGCTGCAGCGGCGTGAGCGTGCCGTAGTAGTCGACCATCAGCCGCTGGAACAGCTGCGGGTTGGCGCGTCCGGTGCGGACGGTGGCGAAGTCCTCCTTCGCGGCATCGACGGCGCGGTCCATGCGCTCGGTCGCCTCGGTCATGACATCCGCGATCACGGGTCACTCCATTCGTCGTGGGGAACTGGGTCGAGTCTAGTCGCGGGGCGCCCTCGCCCCCGCGAATGCGCCTTCGGCGCGGATCCGTGCGGATCAGGCGGTGACGATCGTGCCGATCTCCTCGCCGAGCAGCGCCTTGGTGACGTTGCCGGTCGGCTCCATGCCGAACACCCGCATGTCCATGCCGTTGTCCATGCACAGGCTGAACGCCGTGGAGTCGACCACCTTGAGGCCGCGCTGCAGCGCGTCGCCGTAGGTGACGCGATCCAGTCGCGTGGCGGTGGGGTCGGTGCGCGGATCGGCCGTGTAGACGCCGTCCACGCCGTTCTTGGCCACGAGCACCTCGCTCGCGCGGATCTCGAGCGCGCGCTGGGCGGCCACGGTGTCGGTGGAGAAGTACGGCAGACCGGCGCCCGCTCCGAAGATCACGACGCGGCCCTTCTCGAGGTGGCGCTCGGCGCGGCGCGGGATGTACGGCTCGGCGACCTGCGTCATCTCGATCGCCGACTGCACGCGCGTGGCGGCGCCGGCCTGCTCGAGGAAGTCCTGCAGGGCGAGCGCGTTCATGACCGTGCCGAGCATGCCCATGTAGTCGGCGCGCCCGCGGTCCATGCCGCGCTGGCTGAGCTCCGCACCGCGGAAGAAGTTGCCACCGCCGACGACGATCGCGATCTCGACCGACTCGGTGGCGGCGGCGATCTCGCGCGCGATCTGGCTGACGACGTCCGGGTTCACACCCAGCTGACCCCCGCCGAACGCCTCTCCCGACAGCTTCAGAAGGACGCGGCGGCGCCCGGTGCTCTCTCGCATGTTGTCTCTCCTGTACCGGCTGTCGCTCTGCCGTCTCTCACCGTATCGCGATGCGATCGGCTGACCCTGTGCCGAGCCCGTGAGCGGCGCCCCGGGCATGGGAAGGGGGCCCGGATCCCGCGGATCCGAGCCCCCTCGTGGTGCTTACGCGCCGACCTTGAAGCGGGCGAAGCCGGTGATCGTGATCCCGGCGTCCTTCGCGACCTGCTCGATCGACAGCTTGTTGTCCTTCGCGTACGGCTGGTCGAGCAGCACGACCTGCTTGAAGAACGCGTTCACGCGGCCCTCGACGATCTTCGGCAAGGCGGCCTCGGGCTTGCCCTCGTTGCGCGAGATCTCGGTGACGATGTCGCGCTCCTTCTCGACGACCTCGGCCGGAACCTCGTCGCGCGTCAGGTACGCCGGGTCGGCGAACGAGATGTGCTGCGCGATGCTGCGCGCCGTCTCGGCGTCGTCGCCCGAGTAGGCCACGACGACGCCGACCTGCGGCGGCAGGTCCTTGCTCGTCTTGTGCAGGTACACCTGGAACGCGTCGCCGCTGAGCGTGGCGACACGGCGCAGCTCCACCTTCTCGCCGATGATGGCGGCCTCGTCGGCGATCAGCTGGTCGACGGTCTGCTCGCCGGCCGACGCGGCCAGCGCCGCCTCGACGTTCTCGGCGGCCGCGGCGGCGACCGCGTCGGCCACCTTCTCGGCCAGCGCGATGAAGCGGTCGTTCTTCGCGACGAAGTCGGTCTCGCACGCGAGCTCGATGAGCGTCGCCTTGCCGTCCTGCTCGCGAGCGACCACGAGGCCCTCGCTGGTGGCGCGGTCGGCGCGCTTGGCGTTGCCCTTCGCACCCTTCAGGCGGAGGATCTCGATGGCCTTCTCGACGTTGCCGTCGGCCTCCTCGAGCGCCTTCTTGGTGTCGACCATGCCCGTGCCGAGCTGCTCGCGCAGGGCCTTGATGTCGGCGATGCTGAAGTTGGCCATATGTCCTGGCTCTCCTTGGTTCGTTTCGGGTGATCCGCCGGCCCCGTGCGGGACCGGCGGACCGGGAGAATTACTCGGCGGGGGCTGCCTCGGCGGGGGCGTCGGCAGGAGCCTCGGTGGCCGCGGCCGCGGGGGCCTCGGTCTCGCCCGAGAGGAGCTCCTGCTCCCACTCGGCGAGCGGCTCGGCGTCGCCCGCCTCGGGGTTGTGCTTCTGCTGCAGGCCCTCGGCCGCGGCGTCGGCGATGATGCGCGTCAGCAGCGACACCGAGCGGATCGCGTCGTCGTTGCCCGGGATCGGGAACTGCAGGTCGTCGGGGTCGACGTTCGTGTCGAGGATGCCGATCACCGGGATGCCCAGCTTCTTGGCCTCGTCGATCGCGAGGTGCTCGCGCTTGGCGTCGACGACCCACAGGGCCGACGGCGTCTTGGTGAGGTTGCGGATGCCGCCCAGCGACTTGTGCAGCTTGTCGAGCTCGCGCTTCTTGAGAAGGAGCTCCTTCTTCGTGAAGCCCGACTCGGCGGGGTTGTCGTAGTCGAGCTCCTCGAGCTCCTTCATGCGGGCGAGGCGCTTCGAGACGGTCTGGAAGTTGGTCAGCAGACCACCGAGCCAGCGCTCGTTGACGTAGGGCTGGCCGACGCGGGTGGCCTGCTCGGCGAGCACCTCCTGCGCCTGCTTCTTCGTGCCGACGAAGAGCACGGTGCCGCCGCGGGCGACCGTCTCCTTGACGAAGTCGTACGCCTTGTCGATGTAGGCGAGCGACTGCTGCAGGTCGATGATGTGGATGCCCGAGCGCTCCGTGAGGATGAAGCGCTTGACCTTCGGGTTCCACCGGCGGGTCTGGTGTCCGAAGTGGACGCCGCTGTCGAGCAGCTGGCGAATGGTGACGACGGCCATGGCCGTTCTCCTTCTGTTGCGGTTGTTCTGCCGGACCGGTCGGCCGGCGAGCCTGGTGCCCGACGCGCTCCCGCCCTCTTCCGAGGGACCGTGGGGAGCGATGCGCCGCGATCGAGATCGCTGTGGACACGCGAAGTCACCCCGACTCAGCGAGGTGCCCTGCCAGCATACCAGCAGCGGGGCCGGCGCCGCGCCGCGTTCCGCCCCGTCCACAGGCGGCGAAACCGCGCGATTCGTCCACAATCCGGGCTCCCGCGCCCCGCGCCTCCCCGTCCCCGCGGATCGTGGGATCCATGTCCCGAATCGCCGCCGCACTCGTCCTCTCCGCCCTCATCGTGCTCGTCTCGGCGACCCCCGCCGGGGCGATGCCGCCGGCCGCCCTCGACCGGGCCTCCACGGTCGCCGCGGCGCGCGGTCCGGAGCCGAGCACACCGGCCCGCATCGTCGTGTCCGCCGAGACGGGCGCCTCCGAGATCCCCACGCGCGAGCGCTGGGAGTGGCCCGTCGCCCCCGTGCGCATCGTCGCACCCTATGTCGCGCCCCCGCACGCCTACGGCCCCGGCCACCGCGGCATCGACCTCGCCGCCGGCGGAGAGGTGAGATCGCCCGCGTCGGGCACCGTCGCCTTCGTGGGCGTCGTGGTCGACCGGCCGGTGATCACGATCGACCACGGCGACGGGCTCGTCACCACGTTCGAGCCGGTCGTCACCGACCTCTCCGCCGGCGACGCCGTCGCCCGCGGCGATGTGGTCGGCACCGTCGCGACCGGCGGGCACGCTCCGGCGGGGTCGGTGCACTTCGGGGTGCGGCTGCAGGGGGCGTACGTCAATCCGCTGCTGCTGCTGGGCGGCGTGCCCCGGGCGGTGCTGCTGCCCTGCTGCTGAGGCGACCGCTCGGGCCCGGCCCCTCGCGGCGTCTCAGGCCCGCGGATGGGCGAGCGCGTAGGCGGCACGCAGCCGCTCGGACGAGACGTGCGTATAGATCTGCGTCGTGCCGAGGCTCGCGTGACCGAGGATCTCCTGCACCGCCCGCAGGTCGGCGCCCCCGTCGAGCAGGTGCGTGGCCGCGGAGTGCCGCAGGGCGTGCGGCCCGACGGCCGAGGAGCCGACGGCCGGCCCGACGTGGCGGGTCACGACGTCGTAGACCGCGCGGGGGCCCACGCGGCGGCCGCGCGCCCCGAGGAACAGGGCGGGCGTCGCATCGTCCGCCCGTGCCGCGAGCACGGGTCGCCCGCGCGTGAGGTAGGCGGACAGGGCGCGGCCCGCCGGCGCACCGAACGGGACGACGCGTTCCTTGGCCCCCTTGCCCAGCACGCGCACGGTCGCGCGTTCGCCGTCGAGATCGTCGACATCGAGGCCGCACAGCTCCGACACGCGGATGCCCGCCCCGTACAGCAGCTCGAGAGCCGCGTGATCGCGCAGGGCCAGGGGGTCGCCGTCGGCGGCGGCCGCGGCCGCGCGCTCGAGCACCTCACCGAGCGCGTCGGCCGCCGCGACCTGGGGCAGCGTGCGGCCGCGCTTGGGCGAGACGAGGCGCAGGCTGGGATCGACCTCCACGAGCCCCTCCTCGCGCGCCCACCCGAAGAACGCGCGCGCCGACGACGTGCGCCGCGCGAGCGTCGAGCGTGCGTCGCCGCGCCGGGTGGCAGCCCACTGCCACTCGCGCAGGTGCTCGAGGTCGATCTCACCGATCTCGAGGTCGCCGAGCGTGGCGCGCAGGTCGCGCAGGTCGTTCCGGTACGCGCGCACGGTCGCGGGCGACAGGCGTCGCACCCGCTCGAGGTGCGCCGCGAACACCTCGACGGCCCGCTCCAGCTGCATGCCTCCAGCATGCCGCGCCCGTCCGACGTGCGCGGCGCGACCCGCGGCTCAGCCGCGCGAGCCGATCCGCTACTGGGGCGGGCCGAGCTCCTCGACGGCGTCGTCCGCGCGGTCGTCGGGCGCCAGCGGGTCCTCGTCGTCGGCTGCCGACTCGAGCGACGATTCGACCGCGTCCGGACGATCCGGCACGTCGCTCACGTCCGCGCCTCCGGACTCCGGCGCCGGGAAGCCGCCGGGGTCGGCCACCCCCTGCTCCGTCGCGATCCGGTTGTACTCCGCGGCGTCGCGCAGCGCCGCCTCGTCGGTCGTGGCCTCGCCGTCGCGCTCCTCGGGCAGGGGCTCGCCCACGGTGTCGTCGGTCACAGCTGGCCCTCCTCCTCGTCCAGGGCTTCGGCGCCCAGACCGTCGTCGTACAGACCGTCGTCGCCGTACACGTCGCTCGGACTGTCGGCCCCTCCGGGCATCGCGCCCTCGCCCACCTCATGGGCACCGGCAAGTCCCGCGTCGCCGCTCGGCGCGTCGGCGCCGAGCTGCCCGTCGCTGCCCGTCGGCCCTTCCGCGCCGCCCCGTGCCTCCTCGGGCCCCGGCGCACCCCGCGGGTCCAGAGACCGAGGTTCGAGGGTCTGTGGGTCGAAGGTCTGGCCGTCGTCGCTCATGCGCGTTCCTCCCCGTATCGGTCCGCGGGCGCGGACCGCGCCCCGCGTCCCCACTTCACGACGCGGACCCCCGATCGGCAACGGGGTTGCACCGGGCGCGCGACCCGCGTAGAAGGACGCGCGCCGATCCGGCCGACCCCACGCGCACCCGGACCTCACCGCGCCGCCAAACGCCAGGCCGAGCCGTCGCGCTCGGCGCGACCCTCCAGCGCGAGCACGCCCAGCGCCGCCTCCACCTCGGCGACCGCGACGCCGCTGCCGAGCGCGACCTCGTCGGCCGTGCGCCAGGAGCGTGTGCCGAGGGCGTCGGCGACGCGCGTGACGGTCGGGTCCTCGCGCGCGCCGCCGGCGCCCCCTTCCGCCGCCGGGCCGACGCCCAGCAGCTCCTTGACGTCGGCCGCACCGGTGATGCAGACGGCGTCGAACTCCCGCAGCAGGCGATGGCACCCCGCCGAGGTCGCCGACACGATCGACCCCGGCACGGCTCCCAGCGGGCGGCCCAGGCTCGCGGCGTGCGACGCCGTGTTGAGCGATCCGCTGAACCAGCCGGCCTCGACCACGACGGTCGCCCCCGTCAGGCACGCGATGAGCCGGTTCCGCATGAGGAAGCGGAACTTCGTGGGCGGCGTGCCGGGCGCCACCTCGCTCACGACCGCGCCCGACTCGGCGATGCTGCCGAGCAGATGCGCGTGGCCCGCGGGGTACACGCGGTCCACGCCGCCCGCGAGCACCGCCACGGTGGCGCCCCGCTCGCGGAGGGCGGCACGGTGCGCGGCCCCGTCGATGCCGTACGCGGCACCCGAGACGACGGGGATGCCGTCGAGGGCGAGGTCGCCGGCGAGCTCCGTCGCGACGTGCTCGCCGTACCCGCTCGCGGCGCGGGCGCCCACGATCGCCGCGGCGCGCTCGAGGCTCCTGAGCACCCCGGGATCGCCGCGCACCCACAGCGCCGCGGGCGCGTGGTCGCCGAGATCCGCCAGCTGCGTCGGCCACGCGTCGGAGTCCTCGGGGGTGAGCAGCGTGAGGCCGCGCTGCGCGGCCGTGCCGAGCGCCGCCGCGACGAGCCGCGCGCCCTCGGCCAGCCGCGGCCGCCAGCGCATCACCGCCGCGCGCCAGGCCTCGCTGTCGAAGCCGGAGGGCGGCCCCTCGGATCGGCCGATCGCGCACAGGGCGCGCACCGGCCCCAGGGCGGCGACGAGCCGACCGGCCGGTCCGTCGCCGGGCTCGGCGAGGACGGACCACGCCGCGCGCGCGATGCGCGTCCGGCGCGCGTCGTCGCCTGCGTGCGGCCACATCCGCTCGGCCGCCTCGCGCACGGAGCGCTCCTGCAGGATGCCGCTCATGACTCTCCCCCTCGTTTCAGGTACAGCGCGCGCCCCACGTCGGCCGCCGTGGGCACCTCCCGCTCGGCGAGATCGGCGATCGTCCACGCGACGCGCAGGATCCGGTCGTAGGCGCGCAGGGTGATGGCGCCGCGGCGCAGCGCGGCATCGAGCGATCCCCGCGCCGACGGCGGGATCGGCGGGCCGTCGCCGCGCAGCCACGCGCCCGGCACGTCGGCGTTGACGCGCCACGGCGTGCCGCGCAGCCGCTGCGCGGCGCGCTCGCGGGCCGCCACGACCCGCTCCCGCGCGGCGGCCGACGACACGTCTCCGCGCCCCGATGCGGCGGTGACCCGCGTGAGGTGCAGCTCGATGTCGATGCGGTCCAGCAGCGGTCCCGACAGCTTGCGCTGATAGGTGCGCACCACGCTCGGCGCGCACACGCACGTGCCGCCGCGCACCCCGAACTCGCCGCACGGGCAGGGGTTCGTCGCGAGCACCAGCTGGAAGCGGGCGGGATAGCTGGCCGTGAACCCCGCGCGGTGGATGTCGATCCGTCCGCGCTCCAGCGGCTGACGCAGCGCGTCGAGCAGCCCCGCGCGCGACTCGTTCGCCTCGTCGATGAACAGCACGCCCCGGCTCGCGCGCGAGATCGCCCCCGGTCGCGCCGTGCGCGATCCCCCGCCGACGAGTGCCGCGGGCGTGGCGCTGTGATGCGGAGCCTCGAACGGAGGCCGCCGGGACAGACCCTCGACCTCCTCCCCCGCCAGCGAGCGCAGCGCCGCCATCTCGAGGGCCGCCTCGTCGTCGAGCGGCGGCAGGATGCCGGGCAGGCGGCTGGCGAGCATCGTCTTGCCGGCGCCCGGCGGGCCGGTCATCAGCAGGTGATGGCCCCCGGCCGCCGCGACGATGAGCGACTCGACGGCCTCCCGCTGCCCCACCACCTCGCTGAGGTCCCCCGTCTCGTCGCGGCCCGCCGGCCGGCGGTCGGGGCGCACGGGCACGACGTCGGGCACCTCGATCTCGGCGCCGTGCCGGGCGGCCACTTCGGCGAGCGAGGCGGCGGCCACCACCTCGACGCCCGGCACCAGCTCCGCCTCGGCGCGGTTGGCGTGCGGCACGACCACGCGCTCGAAGCCGCGCGAGGCGGCCGCGCGGACGGCCGGCAGCACGCCGGGCACCGGGCGCAGCCGCCCGTCGAGCCCGAGCTCGCCCAGGTGCACCGTGCGGGCGATCGACGCCGCCTCCACGACGCCCTCGATCGCGAGCGCGGCGACCGCGACGCCCAGGTCGAAGGCCGAGCCGTGCTTCGGCAGCGCCGCCGGCGACAGGTTCACCGTGATGCGCTGGCGCGGCAGCGGCAGGGCGCTGTTCTCGCACGCGCTCACCACCCGACGCGCCGCCTCGCCGAGCGTCTTGTCCGGCAGGCCGATGATCCGGAACTCCGGCGTGTGCGAGGTGACGTCGGCCTCGACCTCCACCAGCGCGCCGCGCAGGCCGTTCAGCGCCACGGCCCACGTGCGTGCGACGCTCACCACAGCCCCTCGGCGTGCTCGATCCGCGCCGCCGCGGGGTCGGGCCCGATCAGCGCGATGACGTCCACCCGCAGGCGGCGCCCCCGCGCGAGCGCCGGGTGCGCGCGGCGCCACGCGTAGGCGAGGCGCCACAGCCGCTGCAGCTTGCGCTCGTCCACGGCCTCGAAGGGGTGCCCGAACCGGGTGCCGGTGCGCGTCTTCACCTCCACCGCGACGACTCCGTCGTCGTGCAGCGCGACGATGTCGAGCTCGCCCTGGTCGCAGCGCCAGTTGCGGTCGAGGATCTCGTAGCCGCGCGCCCTCAGGTGCGCCGCCGCGCGCTCCTCACCCGCCCGTCCCAGTTCGTCCTTGCGTGCCATGCGCCCAGCGTCGTGGAACGCAGGGGCCCGCCGGGGCGGAACGACGCAGGATGTGGATGGATCGGGCCGGTGCGGCCGGATCCGTCAGCTGTGAGCGAGGCGAGCGCGCCGGAGCGGCAGGCTCACTTGCCGTCGAGCGAGAGGTCCTCCGGCAGCTGGAAGTCGCGCCGGGTCAGCTCCTCGATGTTGACGTCCTTGAACGTCAGCACGCGCACCGACTTCACGAAGCGGTCGGCGCGGTAGATGTCCCACACCCACACGTCGCTCATCGTGAGCTCGAAGTAGAAGTCGTTCTCGGTGTCGTGGCGGACGACGGAGACCTCGTTGGCGAGGTAGAAGCGGCGCTCGGTCTCGATCACGTACTGGAACTGACCGACGACGTCGCGATACTCGCGGTACAGCGCCAGCTCGAGTTCGCGGTCATAGTCCTCGAAGACATCGTCATCCATGGTGCGTCCATCCTATGTGCCGGAGGAGTCGGCGGATCCACGCGGCCGCGCGCCGCCGACGGCACCGGGCGCCGCCGATCGGGCGCGTCAGAACAGCGTCGGGGCGTCGGCGATCGCCCACGAGCGGCGGTGGTGCGGGCTGAGGCCGTGCTCTCGGATCGCGTCGCGGTGCACGGCGCTCGCGTACCCCTTGTTGCGCCCCCACTCGTACGGCGGATGATCGTCGTGCAGCAGCGTCATGTGCGCATCCCGCGCGACCTTCGCGATCACCGACGCGGCCGAGATCGACGCGCAGTCGCGGTCGCCCTTCACGACGGGGCGCACGTCGAGCCCCCGGCCGCCGGCCGGAGTGATGTAGTCGTGGTTGCCGTCCAGCAGCACCACGCCCGCGGCGGCGGCGAAGCCCTGCTCCTCGACGGCGGCGAGGGCGCGCAGCGCCGCCAGCCCGAGCGCCCGGATGATCCCGATCTCGTCGATCTCGGCGGCCGACGCCCAGCCCACGGCGCTCGCGCGCACCCACGAGGCGGCGCGTGCGGCCACCTCGGGGCGGCGCGGCTCCGAGACGAGCTTGGAGTCGCGCAGTCCCTCCGGCACGCGCCGGCGCGCGTCGGCGGCGTCGATCACCGAGGCCCCCACCGCGACGGGCCCCGCCAGCGCGCCGCGGCCGACCTCGTCGCACGCGAACACGAGCGGGGTCTCGCGCAGCAGCCGCCGCTCGAGCGTCAGGCGCGGCGCGACGACGGTCACTGCGCGCTCTCCGGATCCGGCACGCTCTGGAACGCCTTCGTCCCCTCGATCGGCCCGAAGCGATCCAGCGGCCACGTGCGCAGGAACACCCGCCCCACGACGTTGTCGATCGGCACGAAGCCGTCGCCCGGCTGTTCCCTGTTGTAGCGGGAATCCTTCGAGCGGTCGCGGTTGTCGCCCATGACCCACAGCGAGCCCTCGGGCACCACGACGTCGAACGGATCGTTCGAGGCCCGCGTGTCGCCGGCGGGCAGTTTGAGGTAGCCCAGCTCGTCGACGGCCTGACCGTTCACGGTGATCTGCCCGAGACCGTTGCAGCACACCACGTGATCGCCGGGAAGCCCCACGACGCGCTTGACGAGGTGATCCTCGGAGTCCGAGGCGGAGATGCCGATGAGCGTGAGGAACCAGTCGATGCCCTCCTCGATGGGCGTGCGCTCCGCCGGGGGAGGCGTGTCGAGCCATCCGCCCGGATCCGCGAACACGACGATCTCGCCGCGCTCGTACTCGTTCCAGTGGGGCGTCAGCTCGTCCACGAGGATCCGGTCGTCGATGAGAAGCGTGTCCTCCATCGACGGGGATGGGATGTAGAACGAGCGGACGACGAACGTCTTCACGAGGAACGACACCACGACGGCGATCACGACGATCACGAGGATGTCCCGCGCGAAGAGGGCGATCCCGCGGCGGCGGGTACGGGGCGCGGCGTCGGCGGTGTCTGAACTGCTCATGTGATCCTTCGTCAGGCCCCGGAGCGGGCGCTGCTTCAAGCGTCGCACATCCCGCCGTGCACTCCCCTCGGCGAAACAGCATTTGCGCGCCGAGACAGCGGCGCGTGCACACTGTCTCGGCGCACAGTTGCTGTCTCGCTGAGGCCGGGAACGCGAAAGCGCCCCGGTCCGACAGACCGGGGCGCTTCGGAAGGGGTCACGCGTTGGTGCGCTTCTCCTTGATCTTCGCCTTCTTGCCGCGCAGCTCGCGCAGGTAGTACAGCTTCGCGCGACGCACGTCACCGCGGGTGACGACCTCGATCTTGTCGATGACCGGCGAGTGCACCGGGAACGTGCGCTCCACGCCCACCTGGAAGCTGATCTTGCGGACCGTGAAGGTCTCGCGCACGCCGCCGCCCTGGCGGGCGATCACGACGCCCTGGAAGACCTGGACACGCGAGCGCGAGCCCTCGACGATGTTCACGTGCACCTTGACGGTGTCGCCGGGGCCGAACGCGGGGATGTCGGTACGCAGCGATGCCGCGTCGACGGCGTCAATGAGGTTCATGGCGCAATCTTTCTGCGGCCGCCACAGGTCGACCGCCATCGAAGGAAGTAGATTCTCGTGCGGTGAGGCCGGATCCCGGCCCTCGGCTCCCCTGAGGCAGAACCGAAGCGGCGGCGCGCAACGGCGCACCGTGCCACGGCACAGCTGTCCATTCTGCCACGGATCGGCGAGCGGCCCAAATGGGAGCGCACGGCGTCCGCTCCCGGATCATCCGGGAGAATGGATCGCATGATCGAACTGCGCACGCCCGCCGAGATCGAGCAGATGCGGCCCGCCGGCCGCTTCGTCGCCGAGACGCTCGCCACCCTGAAGGACGAGACGAAGGTCGGCACCAACCTGCTCGACATCGATCGGCGCGCGCACGACATGATCCGCGCCGCCGGCGCCGAGTCCTGCTACATCGACTACCACCCGTCGTTCGGCGCCATGCCCTTCGGCAAGGTCATCTGCACGTCGATCAACGACGCCGTGCTGCACGGGCTGCCGTTCGACTACAACCTGCGCGACGGCGATCTCGTCACCCTCGACTTCGCCGTCTCCGTCGACGGCTGGGTGGCGGACTCCGCCGTGTCGTTCATCGTCGGCGCGCCGCGCGACGAGGACCTGCGCCTCATCGAGACCACCGAGCGCGCGCTCGACGCCGCCATCGCCGCCGCCGTCGTCGGCAACCGGATCGGCGACATCTCGGCGGCCATCGCGGCGGTCGCGCACGGCGACGGCTACTCCATCAACACCGACTTCGGCGGCCACGGCGTGGGCCGGACGATGCACGGCGACCCGCACGTGCCGAACGACGGGCGCGCGGGCCGCGGCTACCCGCTCAAGCCCGGCCTCGTCCTCGCCCTCGAGCCCTGGCTGCTGCAGACCACCGACGAGCTGTTCACCGACCCGGACGGCTGGACGCTGCGCGCCGTGGACGGATCGCGCGGGGCGCACTCCGAGCACACCGTCGCGATCACCGAGGACGGCCCGATCATCCTCACCGACCGCTCGCACCTCTGATCGGGCGCGGCTCACGCCGCCGCACGGCGGGATGTGAGGGTTTCGTTCGCGCGAGGTAATTCCCGGGCGCGGGGCCGGAAACACGCGGTTCCTAGCCTGGCCGCATGAGCGCTCCCTCCCCCGCAGTCCCGCAGCAGGTCGTCGTGGTCGGCGCCGGCATGGTCGCGCATCGCCTCGTCGAGAGCCTGCTGGCCCGCGACGACGCTCCGCGGCGGATCACGGTGATCGGCGACGAGGGCTGGCTCCCCTATGACCGCGTCGGCCTCACGGCGTACTTCGAGGGCCGCGCCCCCGACGATCTCACGCTCGAGCGCGCGCCCCTCGACGACGAGCGCGTGTGCTTCGTGCCGCGTGACCGCGATCGATCGGGCGCGGCGCACCGTGCGCACCGCGTCGCGGGCCGAGCACCCCTACGACGCCCTCGTGCTGGCGACGGGCTTTCGCACCGCGCCCCGCCGTGGACGGCGCGGACCTGCCCGGCTGCTTCGTGTACCGCACGCTCGACGATCTGCGCGCGCTGGAGTCCTTCGTGCGCCGCCGCGCCGCCGAGCTCGGCCGCCCGCTCGTGGGCCGCGTCGTGGGCGGCGGGCTGCTGGGGCTCGAGGCGGCCGGTGCGCTGCAGGGGCTCGGCGTCGCGGCCACGGTGCTCCAGTCGGGCACGCACCTGATGTCGGCGCAGCTGGACCGGCCGGCCGGCGAGGTGCTCGGCCGCCTCATCGAGCGGCGGGGGATCGGCGTGCGCACCGGCGCGCGGACGACCCGGCTGGATCCGGATCGCACGGGCCAGGTGGCCGGGCTCGAGCTGCAGGACGGCAGCTACGACGCCGCGGACGTCGTCGTGTTCACCGTCGGCGTGCGGGCGAACGACGCCGTCGCGCGCGAGGCCGAGCTGCCGTGCGCCCCGTACGGCGGGGTCGTCATCGACGACGCGTGCCGCACCGCCGACCCCGCCGTCTACGCGATCGGCGAGGTGGCGAGCTACGACGGCCGCTGCGTCGGCCTCGTCGCGCCCGGCTACGCCATGGCCGAGGTCGTGGCCGATCGGCTCGCGGGCGGCGACGCGCGCTTCCCCGGCTACGACGAGTCCACCAAGCTCAAGCTCTCGGGCGTCGACGTGGCCAGCTTCGGCGACGCGACGGCGGCCGCACCGGGCGCGCTCGACGTCGTCTACACCGATCCGGTCGCCGGCATCTACAAGAAGCTCGTGCTGTCCGATGACGCCCAGACGCTGCTGGGCGGCATCCTCGTGGGCGACGCGTCGGCCTACGGGTCGCTCCGCCCGCTCGTCGGCCGCCCGCTCGGGGCCGATCCGGCGGCCTACCTGCTGCCGTCGGACGGCGTCGAGGCGCCCTCGGCGGAGCTGCCGGACGACGCCGTCGTGTGCTCGTGCTCGGGCGTGACCGCCGGGCGCATCCGCGGCGCCGTGCACGACGACGGCTGCGCCGACGCCGCGGCGGTGAAGGCGTGCACCAAGGCCGGCGCGACGTGCGGATCGTGCGTCGTCGCCGTGAAGAAGATCGTCGGCACCGAGCTGGCGGCGCTCGGGCAGACCGTGAGCAGCGCGATGTGCGAGCACTTCGACCTCTCGCGCCGGCAGCTCTTCGACGCGATCCTCGTGTCGGAGCTGACGACCTTCAGCGCGATCATCGCCCGCTTCGGCCGCGGGCGCGGCTGCGATGTGTGCAAGCCCGCAATCGCGAGCATCCTCGCCGGCCTCGTGGGCCGGCACGTTCTCGACGGCGAGAACGCCGCGCTGCAGGACACGAACGATCACGTGATGGCCAACATGCAGCGCGACGGCTCGTACTCGGTCGTGCCGCGCATGCCGGGCGGCGAGGTCACGCCCGAGGGGCTCATCGCGGTCGGGCAGGTGGCGAAGGACTTCGGCCTGTACACGAAGATCACCGGCGGGCAGCGGATCGACATGTTCGGCGCGCGGCTCGAGCAGCTGCCGCTCATCTGGCAGCGCCTCGTCGACGCGGGCTTCGAGTCGGGCCACGCGTACGGCAAGTCGCTGCGCACGGTGAAGTCGTGCGTGGGGTCGACCTGGTGCCGCTACGGCGTGCTCGACGCCGTCGGCATGGCCGTGCGCCTCGAGCTGCGCTATCGGGGCCTGCGCGCCCCGCACAAGCTCAAGCTGGGCGTCTCCGGCTGCGCCAGGGAGTGCGCCGAGGCGCGGGGCAAGGACGTCGGCGTCATCGCGACCGAGAAGGGCTGGAACATGTACGTGGGCGGCAACGGCGGCTTCACGCCGCGGCACGCCCAGCTGCTCGCCGAGGGCCTGAGCGACGCCGAGCTGATCACCGCCATCGACCGGTTCTTCCTCTACTACATCCGCACTGCCGACCGGCTGCAGCGCACGGCCCCGTGGGTCGCGGAGCTCGAGGGCGGCATCGACGAGCTGCGGCGGGTGATCTTCGAGGATTCCCTCGGCATCTGCGCCGACCTCGATGCGGCCATGGCCAGGCACGTCGCCGGCTACGAGGACGAGTGCGTCGACACGGTGATGGCGAATGCGGCAGCGAGGGCGAGGATCGCGCCGCCCATGAACGCGCGAATGAGCCTGTCGCGCGCGGTGCGCGGGTGTGAGAACGCGCTCAGTCGCCGTCCGGAAGCAGGTCGGGCCGCACGCGTCGCGTGCGCTCCAGGCTCTGCTCGCGCCGCCACGCCGCCACCCGCGCATGGTTGCCGCTGAGCAGCACGTCGGGCACCTCCCGCCCGCGCCAGACGGCGGGCTTGGTGTAGATCGGGTACTCCAGCAGCCCCGCGTCCTCGTGCGACTCCTCCACGAGGCTCTCGGGGTTGCCGACCATGCCGGGAATGAGCCGCGCGACGGCCTCGATCATCGCCATCGCGGCGACCTCGCCGCCGTTGAGCACGTAGTCGCCGAGGCTCACGAGGCGCACGCGGCCCCGCTCGGCGTACTCGTCGATGACGCGCTGGTCGATGCCCTCGTACCGCCCGCACGCGAACGCGAGCTGCGACTCCTCGGCCAGCTCGCGTGCCATGCGCTGTGTGAAGCGCTCCCCCGCGGGCGACGGCACGATGAGCACGGCGTCGTCGCCCAGGATCTCGTCGAGCGCCTCGCCCCAGGGCTCCGGCTTCATGACCATGCCGGCGCCGCCGCCGTACGGGGTGTCGTCGACCGTGCGGTGCCGGTCGTGCGTCCAGTCGCGCAGGTCGTGCACGCGCACGTCCAGCAGGCCGCGCTCGCGCGCCTTGCCGACGAGCGAGACGCCGAGCACATCGAAGAACGCCGGGAAGATCGTGACGATGTCGATGCGCATGTCAGCTCTCGGCGGCGTCCTCGTCCGCCGGCGGCTCGTCCGGCAGCTCCTCGAACAGGCCGGCGGGCGGCGTCACGACGATGCGGCCGCCCTCCACGTCGACCTCGGGCACGATCGCCGCGACGAACGGGACCATGACCTCCCGGTCGCCGGACTTGACGATGAGCAGATCCTGCGCCGGGAAGTGATCGACGCGGGCCACCTTGCCCACCACGGATCCCTCGCGGATCACGTCCAGCCCGACCAGCTGGTGGTCGTACCAGGCGTCGGGTTCGGCCGGCTCGTCCTGATCCTGGTCGACCCACAGGATCGCCCGGACGAGCGTCTCGGCCTCGTTGCGGTCCTCGACTCCCTCGAGGAAGACCACGGGGTGCCCGTTCATCCACTTGAACTCACGGACGGTCACGCTCCTGCCGTGCCACTTGGAGCCCTCGGGCACCTGCAGCGTGAACGACGCCCCCGGCACGAAGCGCCGGTCGGGGTCGTCGGTGTACAGCTCCACCTTGAGGGCGCCCTTGAGGCCGTGAGCCTTCAGCAGGCGACCGACGCGGAGCTGCGTCCTCCCTGCGCGCGGTGTCGCCACGTCAGCCGTCCGCGACGTCGACGCGCACGCGCTTGCCGTCCGCGAGCGCCGCCACGACGGTGCGCAGCGCCTTCGCGGTCCGACCGCCGCGCCCGATCACGCGCCCCCGGTCCTCGGCGGCGACGTGCACTTCGAGCACGTCGCCCCGCGGGGACGAGGAGGACACGATGCGCACGTCGTCCGGGCGATCCACGATCCCCTTGACGACGTGCTCGAGCGCGGCGGCCAGCACGGCGATTACTCGGCGGTCTCGGCCGGAGCCTCGGCCTCGGCGGGAGCCTCGGTGGGCTCCTCCGCCTTCTTCTCGACCTTGGGCTTGACGACCGACTTCTTGCTGGCGTCGATCTCGAACGCCGGCTTCTCGCCCTTGACCTGGACGGTGGACTTCGCGTCCTTCTCGCCCTTGAAGGTGCCCCAGTCGCCCGTGAGCTTGAGGATGGCGCGGACCTGCTCGGTCGGCTGGGCGCCGACCGACAGCCAGTACTGCGCGCGCTCCGAGTCGACCTCGATGAACGAGGGCTCCTCGGTGGGGTGGTACTTGCCGATCTCCTCGATCACGCGACCGTCGCGCTTGGTGCGCGAGTCGGCGACGACGATGCGGTAGTACGGTGCGCGGATCTTGCCCAGGCGCTTCAGACGGATCTTGACAGCCACGATTCTCCTGTGGTGTGTGAAAGTGAACGAACCATTCGCCGGTGCGTGGGGTCATGCACGCCGGCGGGAAGCTCAAAAGGGTGGATCGCTGCGCTGGATAGAGGGTCGAGCGCGCGCTCCAAACCTCTATTCTGCCAGATCCGTCGGCCCGCGACGAATCCCGGACCGCACCGTGTCGCTTTCTCGCGAATGATTCGGAACTTGCACATCGCGTCGAGTTAGGTGAACCTTGCTTGAGGCTCCCGAAGTTAGGTGAGCCTCACCTCTACCCGCTGATGTGCCACCTCCGAAAGTGAGGCCCCCGTGGTCCGCAGGCCCCTCATCGCTCTCGTCACCGGCGCCGCGTCCCTCGCGCTGCTCGCCTCGTGCGCCGCCGACACCACCGCGGACGCCGGCGGCGGCTCAGACGACACCATCACGGTCGAGCACGCGCTCGGCACCACCGAGGTGCCGGCGCACCCGGAGCGGGTGGCGGCGGTCGGCTGGGGCAACCACGACACCGCGCTCGCGCTCGGGATCGCGCCGGTGGGCGTCGACGACCAGACCTGGTCGATGGACGGCAGCGACGGCCTCGGCATCTACGAGTGGTCGCTCGACGCGTACGCCGAGCTCGGCGCCGAGGATCCCGTGATCTTCGACACGACCGACGGCGTGGACTTCGAGGCCATCGCCGACGCCGCGCCCGACGTCATCATCGCCGCGCAGTCGGGCCTGAGCGAGGAGGACTACGCGACCCTCAGCGAGATCGCCCCCGTCGTCGCGCACCCCGGCGTGCCCTGGCTCACCGGCTGGCGCGAGTCGATCGCACTCAACTCCGAGGCGCTCGGCATGAAGGCCGAGGGCGAGGAGCTCATCGCCGACCTCGAGCAGCAGATCGCCGATGCCACGGCCGAAGCCGGCTTCGAGGGCAAGACCGCGGCGTTCTTCTCCTTCAACGAGGCCGACCTGTCGACCACCTCCGTCTACACCGACGGCGACGTGCGCTCGGCGTTCCTCGGCGACCTCGGCTTCGACATGCCGCAGGTCGCCATCGATGCGGCCGAGAGCGGCACCTTCTACGCCGACATCGCCGCCGACAACGCCGACCAGCTGGCCGATGTCGACGTCATCGTGACCTACGGCCACGAGTCGCTGCTGGCGGCCCTGCAGGCCGACCCGCTGTGGAGCACCGTGCCCGCTGTTCAGAACGGCGCCGTCGTCACGGTCGGCGCGGGCGAGCCGCTCAGCGGCGCCGTGAGCGCGACCGCGCTGTCGATCCCGTGGATGCTCGACGAGTACGTCGGGCTGCTCTCCGACGCCGTCGCCACGGCGGAGTGAGACGGCACCTGTGACGATCGGCCTGGCCGCACGCCGGGGCGCCCCCACCACCACGGTGCGGGCGCCCCGGCGCGGCGTCGTCCTCGCGGCAGGCATCGCCGCGGTCGGGCTCTCGATCGTGCTCTCCCTCGCCTTCGGCTCGCGCTTCGTCAGCCTCGCCGAGGTCGTCGAGGGGCTGTCGGCGTGGACCCGCGGCGAGGTCGCGGCCGACATCGGGGCGATCGCCGTGCAGGAGCGCATCCCGCGCACGGTGCTCGCGCTCCTGGCCGGAGCCGCGCTCGCGATGTCGGGCGCCGTCATGCAGGCGATCACCCGCAACCCGATCGCCGATCCGGGGATCCTGGGCGTCAACACGGGCGCCGCGCTGTTCGTCGTGTGCGGCATGGCGCTGTTCGGCATGACCACGGCGTTCCAGTTCCTCGGCCTGGCGCTGGCCGGCAGCCTGCTCGCCGCCGCCTTCGTCTACCTCGTGGGGTCGGTCGGGCCGGGCGGCGCCACGCCCCTCAAGCTCGCCCTCGCGGGCGCGGCGACGACCGCGGCACTCTCGTCGCTCGTGAGCGCCGTGCTGCTGCCGCGCGCGCAGGCCATGACCGAGTTCCGCTTCTGGCAGGTCGGCGGCGTGGGCGGGGCCTCGTGGGAGAACATCGGCATCGTCGCCCCGCTGCTCGCCGTCGCCGCCGCCGCGGCGTTCGCGCTCGCGCCGGCGCTGAACGCCCTCGCCCTCGGCGACGACGTCGCCGTGGGGCTGGGCGTCAAGGTCGGCCGCACCCGCGCGGTCGCCGCGATCGCCGGCGTGGTGCTGTGCGCCGGGGTGACCGCCGTCGCCGGGCCGATCGCCTTCGTCGGCCTCATGATCCCGCACGTGGTGCGACTCGTCTCGGGCCCGGACCAGCGCTGGCTGCTGCCGCTGTCCGCCCTCGGCGGCGCCGTGCTGCTCACGCTCGCCGACACGGCGGGGCGCGTGCTCGGCTCGCCCGGCGAGGTCGAGGCCGGCATCCTCACGGCCTTCCTCGGCGCGCCCGTGCTCGTCGTCATCGCCCGCCGCACCCGGATGAGGGCGCTCTGATGGCCGTCGCCCTCGCCCCCGCCGCCGCGACCGACATCGCGGCGCTGCGCCGCGGCCGCTCCCGGCGCGCGCGGCGCCGCGTCGTCGGCATCTCGATCCTGTCCGTCCTGCTCGCGGGGCTCGTCGTCGCGATGGTGATGCTCGGATCCACGATCTACCCGGTCTCGGATGTGCTCGCCGTCCTGGCCGGCCAGGACGTGCCGGGGGCCTCGTTCACGGTCGGGCGGCTGCGCATCCCGCGCGCCGTCACGGGGGTGCTCGCGGGCATCGCGCTCGGCATCGCCGGGTCGACGTTCCAGACGCTGCTGCGCAACCCGCTGGCGAGCCCCGACGTGATCGGCATCACGTCGGGCGCCAGCGCCGCCGCCGTGCTCGCGCTCGTCGTCCTGCACCTGTCGGGCGGCGTGACGATGGTGTTCGCGCTGGCCGTGGGCATCGCCACCGCGGTCGTCATCTACCTTGCCGCGCGCGGCGGCGACTCCACGGGCGGCCGCCTCATCCTCATCGGCATCGGCGTGGGCGCCATGCTCGACGCCGTCGTGTCGTACCTCATCCAGCGCGCCGCCGAGTGGGACGTCGCCACCGCGATGCGCTGGCTCACCGGCAGCCTCAACGGCTCGCGGATGGAGGACGTACCCCCGCTGCTCGTCGCCGTCGTCGTGCTCGTGCCGCTCGTGCTGCTGCTCTCGCGCGACCTCGACGCCCTGGCGCTGGGCGACGCGTCGGCCACCGCGCTCGGCGTGCGCGTGGACCGCGCGCGCGTGCTCCTCATCGTGTGCGCCGTCGCCCTGGCGTGCTTCGCCACCGCCACCACCGGGCCGATCGCCTTCGTCGCGTTCCTGGCGGGGCCGATCGCCGCGCGCATCATGGGCGCGGGCTCGTCGCTCGTCGTGCCGTCGGCGCTCGTGGGCGCCTGCCTCGTGCTGGCGGCCGACCTGCTCGGGCAGTTCGCCTTCGGCACCCGGTTCCCCGTCGGCGTCATCACCGGCGTCCTCGGCGCTCCGTACCTCCTGTATCTGCTCATCCGATCCGCCAAGCGAGGTCGCTCATGACCGCACACGTCCTCGAGGCCCACGGCCTCCGCGCCGGCTACGGCGCCGTCACGATCGTCGACGGCGTCGACCTCGCGCTGCCGCCGGGCAAGATCAGCGTCATCGTGGGCGCCAACGCCTCCGGCAAGTCCACGCTGCTGAAGACGCTCGCGCGCCTGATCACGCCGCAGGCCGGCTCGGTCGTGCTCGA
The DNA here is from genome assembly GCF_057809335.1 of Microbacterium sp. FG3. Lineage (NCBI taxonomy): Bacteria > Bacillati > Actinomycetota > Actinomycetes > Micrococcales > Microbacteriaceae > Microbacterium > Microbacterium sp. FG3. The sequence continues at coordinate 134,742 of NZ_JBMDJT010000002.1, forward strand.
CGGCGCGGCCATCGGCGAGGTCCCGACCAAGCAGCTCGCGCGCACGCTCGGCCTGCTGCCGCAGATGCCCGTCGCGCCCGAGGGGATCGCCGTCGCCGACCTCGTCTCGCGCGGTCGGCACCCCCACCAGAAGCTGTTCCGCTCGTGGACGGCCGAGGACGAGCAGGCCGTGGCCCGCGCCCTCGCCGAGACGGGCACGACCGAGCTGGCCGACGCCCCCGTCGACGAGCTGTCGGGCGGGCAGCGCCAGCGCGTGTGGATCGCGATGGCGCTGGCGCAGGAGACCGAGGTGCTCCTGCTCGACGAGCCCACCACGTACCTCGACCTGGCGCACCAGGTCGAGGTGCTCGATCTGCTCACCGACCTCAACCGCGAGCGGGGCACCACCATCGCGATGGTGCTGCACGACATCAACCTGGCCGCCCGCTACGCCGACCACCTGTTCGCGATGCGGGACGGCCGGCTGCTCGCCTCCGGCGCCCCGGGCGAGGTCGTCACCGCCGAGCTAATCCGAGACGTCTTCGGGCTCGACGCCCTCGTCATCCCCGATCCCGTCTCCGCCACCCCGCTCATCCTGCCGCGCGGCCGTCACCACGTCGTCGAGGGCGACGCCGCCGCGACCGGACCAGCCACCGCGACCCCGCAGGGAGCCACCGCATGACCATGACCGCCGTCGACACCCGGCCCCACCGCTTCTTCCGCGGCCGCGTGGCGCGCATCCAGGACCTCACGCCCAGCTTCCGCCGGTTCACCTTCACCGGCGACGACATGCACGAGTACGCCGACACCGGCTTCGACCAGCGCGTGAAGATCGTCTTCCCCACCGACAGCGCGACGCTCGATGCGATGCCCGACGGCGAGGACTGGTACCTGCGCTGGCGCGAGCTGCCCGCCGAGAACCGCCCGCCGTTCCGCACCTACACGACGCGCGCCGTGCGCCCCGAGGCGGCCGAGGTCGACATCGACATGGTGGCCCACGGCGTGCAGGGGCCGGCCTCGGCCTGGATCGAGAGCGCCCGCGTCGGCGACGAGGTGATGATCTTCGCCCCGACCGTGCACCACGAGGGCGTGAGCCTGGGCATCGACTTCGTGCCGCCCGCCCGCACCGAGCAGTACCTGCTCGTCGGCGACGAGACGGCCGCCCCGGCGATCGCCGTCATGCTCGAGCAGCTGCCGCGCGAGGCCACCGGCGTCGTCGTGCTGGAGGTGCCGGACGAGCGCGACTGCGCGTACCTTCCCTCCCACCCGGGCTTCCGCGTCTACGCCGCGGGGCGCGGCGCGGGCGAGCGCCACGACCACCTGCTGCGCGCCGTCGAGGCGCACGCGGCCGTGCTGTGCCCCGAGGGCCGCGGCGCCGAGGTCGAGGAGATCGACATCGACGCGGGCCTGCTGTGGGAGGTCCCGCGCACGGCGAAGGGCGGCGCCGCCCTGAAGTCGGCGCCGCTGTACGCGTGGATCGCGGGCGAGGCGAGCGCCGTCAAGCAGCTGCGCCGCCACCTCGTGCAGCAGGTGGGCGTCGACCGCCGCGCGGTGGCCTTCATGGGCTACTGGCGCCTGGGGCGCGCCGAGAACGAGTAGCGCCCAGGCTCACGCCCAGTCGAGCGTGCGGGCGACCGCATCCTTCCAGCGGGCGAGGCGCTGCTCGCGCTCGTCCTCATCCATGGCGGGCTCCCAGCGCCGGTCCTCGGCCCACAGCGACTCGAGCTCCTCGAGCGACTCCCAGAACCCGACCGCCAGGCCCGCCGCGAACGCGGCGCCGAGGCACGTCGTCTCCGAGACCGCCGGGCGCACCACGGGCACGCCCAGGATGTCGGCCTGGAACTGCATCAGCAGCTCGTTGTGCACCATGCCGCCGTCCACGCGCAGCTCGGCGAGCGGCACGCCCGCATCGGCGTTCATCGCGTCGATCACCTCGCGCGACTGGAACGCCACCGCCTCGAGCGCCGCGCGGGCGAAGTGGCCCCTGTTGGCGTAGCGGGTGAGCCCCGCGATGACCCCGCGCGCGTCGGAGCGCCAGTGCGGCGCGAACAGGCCCGAGAACGCGGGGACGATGTGCACGTCCCCGTTGTCGTCCACGGTGCGGGCCAGCGTCTCGACCTCGGGCGCCGTGCGGATGATGCCCAGGTTGTCGCGCAGCCACTGCACGAGCGAGCCGGTGACGGCGATCGAGCCCTCCAGGGCGTACACGGGCGCCTGCTCCCCCAGGCGGTACGCGACGGTCGTGATGAGGCCGTGCTCCGAGCGCACGATCTCCTCGCCCGTGTTGAAGAGCACGAAGTTGCCCGTGCCGTAGGAGTTCTTCGACGTGCCGCGGTGGAACGCCGCCTGCCCGAAGGTGGCGGCCTGCTGATCGCCGAGGATGCCGGAGATGGGCGTCTCGCGCAGCAGGCTGTGCGGGTTGGCCGCGGCGTACACCTCGCTCGACGAGCGGATCTCGGGAAGGATCGCGCGCGGGATGCGGAAGACGTCCAGCATGTCGTCCGACCAGTCGAGCGTGCGCAGATCCATGAGCAGCGTGCGGCTCGCGTTGGTCACGTCGGTCACGTGCACGCCGCCGCCCTCCGCGCCGCCCGACAGGTTCCACAGCAGCCAGGTGTCGATCGTGCCGAACAGCAGCTCACCCGCCTCCGCGCGCTCGCGGGCGCCGTCGACGTTCTCGAGGAGCCACGCGAGCTTGGACGCGGAGAAGTAGGCGTTCAGCGGCAGCCCCGTGATGTCCGCGAAGCGATCGTGCCCGCCGTCGGCCGCGAGCTCGTCGATCCGATCCTGCGTGCGCGTGTCCTGCCACACGATCGCGTTGTGGATGGGACGCCCGGTGGCCTTCTCCCACAGCACGACGGTCTCGCGCTGGTTGGTGATGCCGATGGCGGCCACCTCGTGGCGGGTGATCTCGGCCTTCGACAGCGCCTGGCCGATCACCTCGCGCGTGTTGCGCCAGATCTCGAGGGCGTCGTGCTCGACCCAGCCCGGCCGGGGGAAGATCTGCTGATGCTCCGTCTGCCCCGTGGCGATGACGCGGGCCCTCCGGTCGAACACGATCGCCCTCGTCGACGTGGTGCCCTGGTCGATCGCGACGACGTACTGGGGGTTCGACACGGGGGTACTCCTTCGTTGCCTCGTTCGGGACGTGGCACCAGGCTAGAGCGGTGCGCGCGCGATCGGCGCGCCGGGTGCACGAACGTGCGGGGCGTCAGCCGCCCACGAGCTGGCGCGCCAGCTCCTCGTCCAGCACGAGGTCGGTGACGACGCGCGCCGCCAGCGCACCGCGCACCGCCGGCAGCTTCGGGGTGCCCGAGACGACGCAGACGCGGCGCGGCACGCGGCGCAGCCGGTCGATGCCGGGACCCGTCGCCCGCGCATTCAGCGCGATGTCCCGCCACGTGCCGTCCGCGCGGAAGAACACCGTCGCCACGTCGCCGACGGCCCCGTCCTCCCTCAGCCCGCGGTAGTCGGCCTGCTCGAGGTAGCCGCCCACGTACACGCGGCTCGGCACCTCGGCCAGCGGCGAGCCGAGGCCGAAGATCGCCACGTCGATGCGGTCCTGGATGCCGAGCACGCGGCGTGTGCTGCGCTCGCGCCACATCGCCTGCTTCGTGGCCGGGTCGTCGAAGAACGCCGGCACCGGGAACTGCTGCACCCGGGCGCCGAACGCCTGGCCGAAGCGGTCGAGGATCTCGCTGGCGTACTCGATGCCCGACGTCTGGGTGTTGCCGGCGCCGTTGAGCTGCACGACCGTCGTGCCGTGCGTGTCGCGCGTGGGCAGGTGGCGGCTGATCGCCCCGATCGTCGATCCCCAGGCCACGCCGATGGCCATGTTCGAGTCGACGAACCCCGAGATGAGGCGCGCGGCCGTCAGCGCGACGCGCTCCAGCCGGTCGACCTCGCTCACTCCCGGGCCGACCGGCACGACGTGCGCGGCGATGCCGAAGCGGTCGCGGATCTGCCGCTCCAGGGCGGCGCCCTTCTCGAGCGGCGAGTGGATGCGGATGTCGACCAGCCCGGTCTCGCGCGCGTGGCTGATGAGGCGCGACACCGAGGAGCGCGACGTGTGCAGCTCGCGGGCGATGGCATCCATCGTGAGGTCCTGCAGGTAGTACAGCTGCGCCGCCGTGAGGGCGCGGAGGAGCTTCGGGTCGCCCGCGCGCGCCGGCGATCCGCCTCCCGCGCCGTCGATCACGTCCGTCATGCCTCGCACCCTCCTGCACATTCGTGCACTCGCCTTGCGCATCATCCCCGGCCCGCCCAGCCTAGTCCTGAGCGCGGTGAGTCGGCCGCGCGCTTCCCCCGAGCCGAAGGAGCCCGATGAGCATGCCTGCAGCCACGCACCGCCGCGAGGAGACGATCGCCGCGATCCGCGAATCGGGCCGACCCCAGGTGCTCGTCATCGGCGGCGGCATCAACGGCATCGCGACGTTCCGCGACCTGGCGCTGCAGGGCGTCGACGTGGTGCTCGTCGAGCGCGGCGACTTCGCCTCGGGCGCCTCGGCGGCCTCGAGCCACATGATCCACGGCGGCATCCGCTATCTCGAGAACGGCGAGTTCCGCCTCGTGCACGAGTCGGTGCAGGAGCGCAACGGCCTGCTCGCCACGGCGCCGCACTACGTCAAGCCGCTGAAGACGACCATCCCGATCTACTCCTTCTTCTCCGGCCTGCTGAACGCGCCCATGAAGTTCCTCTTCAACCGCTCGGGCAAGCCCGCCGAGCGCGGCGCGCTCATCATCAAGGCCGGCCTCGTGATGTACGACCTGTTCGCCAACTCGGGCCGGGCCACGCCCTGGCACGCGTTCCGCGGCCGCTCGCGCTCGCTGCGCGAGCTGCCCCGCCTGAACCCCGGCGTGAAGTACACGGCGACCTACTACGACGCCTCCATGCACGACCCCGAGCGGCTCGCGCTCGACGTGCTCGGCGACGGCGTGCGCGCCGGCGGCCGCGCGCTCAACTACGTCGAGGCCGTCGGCCGCGACGGCCGGTCGATCGTGCTGCGCGACCACGTCACGGGCGAGGAGTTCACCGTCTCCCCCGACGTCGTCGTCAATGCGTCCGGCCCCTGGACCGACCTCACGAACGAGGCGCTCGGCGACGCGACGACGTACATGGGCGGCACGAAGGGCTCGCACATCGTGCTCGACAACCCGGAGCTCGTGAAGGCGACGGGCGGACGCGAGATCTTCTTCGAGCACGAGGACGGCCGCATCGTGCTCATCTACCCGATCAAGGGCATGGCGATGGTCGGCACCACCGACATCCCCGCCGACCCGCGCGAGCCCGCCCGCTGCACGGACGAGGAGGTGTCGTACTTCCTCGACCTCATCGCCCACGTCTTCCCCGACGTGCCCGTCTCGCGCGACGAGATCGTGTACAAGTTCAGCGGCATCCGCCCCCTCCCGAAGAGCGACGCCACCGTCGCCGGGCAGATCTCGCGCGACTACCGCGTGGAGGCCACGGAGCTCGGTGGTCTTCCCGTGCTGAGCCTGGTGGGCGGCAAGTGGACCACGTTCCGCGCGCTCGGCGAGACGCTCTCGACGCGCGTGCTCGAGCGGCTCGGAGCGCCGCGCCGCGTGAGCACGAGGGGGCTGGCGATCGGCGGCGGCCGCGACTACCCCCGCACGCTCGGCGACCGCGCCGTGTGGCTGCGCCGTCACCTCGGCGGCGAGGACGACCGCACCCGCCTGCTGCTGGAGCGCTACGGCACCAGGGCCGCCGACGTGTGGGCGCACCTGACCGCGGGCGAGGACGAGACGCTGCTCGGCGGCGAGCTGTCGACGCGCGAGCTCGACTGGATGGTGCGCGAGGAGCACGTGGTGCATCTGGCCGATGTCGTGCTGCGCCGCACGTCGCTCGCGTTCACCGGCCGGGCCGACGTCGCCTCGCTCACCGTGATCGCCGACGCCCTCTCCCCCATCCTCGGGTGGGACGAGGACACGCGCGCTCAGGAGCTCGCGGACACGATCGGCCTGCTGCGCGAGGAGCACGGCGTCGATCTCCCCGACTACGCCACGCGCTGACGCCCGTGACGTGACCCGCCCGCTCCATGCGGTCGGGTTTCTCGCGAGCGCTGCCGCTCGCATCCCTTACACCCGATGAAGGAGTCCCCACACCATGACAACGATGTCACGCCGTCGCAACAGCGCGCTCGTGATCCTGTCGCTCCTGCTCTGTCTGATCTCGGCCGTCGGTGCCGCGATCGTGCAGACCGGCGGCGGTTCGACCGAGGTCAAGGACCTGAAATGGGAGACGAGCTCGGGCCGCGCCATGAACGCGCTCCTGTTCGTCCCCGAGAACGCGACGGCCGATGAGCCCGCGCCGGCCGTCGTGGTGAGCCACGGCTGGTGGAACAACCGCGAGATGCAGACCGCGAACTACGTGGAGCTCGCGCGCCGCGGATTCGTGGTGCTGTCGATCGACATGTACGGCCACGGCAACTCCGACCCGCTGCCGGCCGATGAGCTGGCCGTGGGCGGCACCGGCATGTACGACGCCGTGAAGCTGCTCGCCGACCTGCCCTATGTCGACGTCGACCGCATCGGCGTCGAGGGGCACTCGAACGGCGCGCGCGCCGCGAACTTCTCCGTTCAGCTCGACAACGAGGCGGACGAGCAGCTCATCTCGTCGGTCATGCTCGTCGACAACGAGGCGTTCTACACGGACGAGGACGGCGCGTACACGAACATCTACGGCTCGCGCGACGTCGGGCTCGTCGCCGACCAGTACGACGAGTTCTTCTTCCGCTCGTACACTGCCGAGGGCGCCGTCGCGACCACGCCGCGCGAGTTCGCGGGCACGCCCAATGCGCAGTCGTTCCTGCACTTCGGCGAGGACCCCGAGGGGCTCGACGAGCGCGTGCCCGACGAGTACTACACCGAGACGATCGACGGCGAGGAGGCCGTGCGCTTCCTCAGCACGCCGGCGCAGACCCACCCGTGGGGCCCGCAGTCGAAGTACACCACCGCGGATGTCGTGGGCTTCTTCGACACCACGCTGGGCGCCCCCAACCCCATCGAGCCCACCTCGCAGGTGTGGCAGTGGAAGGAGCTGTTCACGGCGCTCGGCCTGATCGGCTTCGGCATGTTCCTCGTCGTGTTCACGCGCGAGCTGCTGTTCACGCGCGCCTTCGCGGGCCTGCGCGACGAGGTGGCCCCCGCCGAGAAGACGACCGCGAAGGGCCTCGCCTGGTTCTGGGGCGGCCTCGTCGTGTCGGCCGCGATCTCGGCGCTGTCGTACGTGTGGCTGAGCCAGCAGTCCTGGCTGACGGGCATCGTCCACAACGCCGTGCCCAACCCGGTGCCCACCGGCTCGGTGTTCTTCATCGCCGTGTGGGCCGCGGTCAACGGCGTGGCGGCGATCGCCATCATGCTGCTGTCGTACTTCCTGTACGGCCGCAAGGCGGGCCAGAGCCCCCGCGCGCTCGGCATCTGGCCGGGCTGGAAGCGCCTGCTGCAGAGCGTGGGCCTCGTGGCCGTGGCGACGACGGCGACCTTCCTGCTCGTGTTCCTCGCGGACTACTTCTTCAAGACCGACTTCCGCCTCTGGGTGCTGGCCGTGAAGGTGTTCCCGCAGGACAAGATCTGGTACGGCCTGTTCCTGGTGCCGCTGTTCCTGATCTACTTCGTCGCGAACTCCGTGTCGATCAACGTGTTCAACCGGTTCACGCTGGCCGGCCGCGAGTGGGTGAACACCGCCGTGCTGGCGCTGTTCAACTCCCTCGGCCCGATCGTGCTCGTGCTGCTGCAGTACCTCACCTTCTGGGTGACGGGCGACCTCGTGCCCGGATTCGGCGGCATCTACAGCATCTGGCTGTTCCCGGTGGTCGTGATCCTGGCGTTCACGGCCGTCGTCACGCGCAAGATCTACCGCGAGACGAACAACCCGTACATCGCCGGCATCCTCAACGCCGTCGTCGTGTCGATCGTCTCCGTGTCGAACTCGCTCGTCATGACCTACTGATCCGCCCCAGCGAACGGCCCCGGAGTCTCGGCTCCGGGGCCGTTCGCGCACCGGTTCAGGGGCGGGCGCGCTCCAGCGCGTCGCGGAAGAGGCGCGCGCGGCGGGTGACCTCGTCGGTGTCGCCGGCGGCCAGCGCCGAGGCGGGGACCAGGTCGCCTCCCGCGCCGACGGCCACGGCGCCCGCCGCGAACCACTCCGCCAGGTTCTCGGGCGTCACGCCGCCCGTGGGCATGAGCGGCACGTCGGGGAACGGCCCGCGCAGCGCCCGGAGGAACGACGGGCCCACCGCCGAGGCCGGGAAGATCTTCACGACGTCGACGCCCGCCGCCGTGGCCGTCATCACCTCCGTGGGCGTGAGCGCGCCGGTCATGGCGACGGCGCCCGTGGCGCGCATCTGCGCGGCGAGCGCCGGGACGGTGCCGGGACTGACGAGGAACGCCGCGCCGGCGTCCGCCGCCTCGCGCGCCTGCGCCGCCGCCGTCACGGTCCCCGCGCCCACGTACGCGACATCGCCGTGGCGCCGGATCGCCTCCGCGATCACGGCCGCGGCGTCGGGCGTGGAGTACGTCACCTCGATCCCCGTGATGCCGCCGCGCACGAGCGCGTCGATCGCGTCGAGGGCCGCGGCGGCGGCGGGCGCGCGCAGCACCGCGAACACCCCGGCGTCGCGTGCCCGGATCAGTCGGTCCTCAGCCATGGTCTCCCCTACATGTCCCGTGTGCTCGACAGCGCGATGGCGGCGCACTCGTGCCCTCGTCGCAGGCTCTCTCCCACCGGCGCGTCGTCCAGCACGCCGGAGAGGAAGCCCGCCGCGAACGCGTCGCCGGCCCCCACCGGCTCGACGACGTCGACGCGCGGCGCGGCCTCGAAGATGCGCGCGTCGCGCGCGTAGGCCGTCGCACCCACCGCGCCGTCCTTCACGACGAGCGTCGCCGGGGTGTCGAGCAGCGCGCGCACGTCGTCGGCGTCCCGCGTGCCCCACAGCCCCTCGGCCTCGTCGAGCCCGACGAACGCGATGTCGGCGCGGCGGGCCAGGTCGCGCAGCACGGGGGCCGCGCGCGCGGCGTCCCACAGCGGCGCGCGGTGGTTGACATCGAAGCTCACGGGAACGCCCGCCTCGCGCGCGGCGTCGAACGCGGCCGAGAGCAGCGCGCGGCAGCCGGGCGAGAGCGCGGCGGTGATGCCGGTCACGTGCAGCAGCGCGACCTCGCCCCAGTCCACGCCGGCGAGCAGGCGCGCGTCGGCGTGCGACGCGGCCGACCCGGCACGGTAGTAGTGCACCCCGCCGCCCGGGTCCTTCACGTACAGGCCCGTCGGGTGGGCGTCGTCCCACTCGATGCGCGTCGTCACGCCGACGGCGCGCAGCGATCGCGCGACGCGCTCCCCCATCGGGTCCCGGCCGAGCCGACCGAGCCAGACGGCGTCGTGCCCGAGCGCCGCCAGCCGCGCCGCGACGTTCGACTCCGCGCCGCCGGGCTCCATCCGGAACAGGTCGGCGTCGACGACGGGCTCGCTGGCGACCGGCGCGATCACGGCCATCGTCTCGCCGATGCACAGCACGGGCCGGCGGTCAGCGGGCATCGTCCCGCGCCTCGCCCGTGTAGCCCAGGCTCGCGCTGATGCCGCGCGCGGCGCGCATCACCTGCTCCGACACCTCGCGCAGCCGGGAGATGGGCAGCTCGAACTCGAGCGCCGAGATGCTCACGCCGCCGATCGCCCTGCCGGACGAGTCGAGCACCGCCGCGCCGATGCAGCGCAGGTTCGCCTCGTTCTCGCCGTTGTCGATCGCCCAGCCCCGCTGCCGCGTGGCCCGCAGGTCCTCGAGCAGCGACGCGACCGTCGTGTGGGTGGCCTCCGTCACGCCGCGCATGCCCGTGCGGTGCATGATCTCGGCGACCTCCTGGTCCGACCGCGCCGCCAGCACGGACTTCCCGATCGAGGTCGAGTGCAGCGGCACGAGGCCTCCCACGCGCGAGACCATGCGGTACGAGCCGCGGCCGTCGAGCTTGGCGGCGTACATGACGGCGTCGTGCTTGACGAGCCCGAAGTGCACGGTCGCCCCGGTCGCCTCGCGCAGCGCCTCGAGGTGCGGCCTGGCCTGCCTGTTGATCTCGGCGTCGTCGCTCAGCAGCCCCGCCAGCGCCAGCATGCGGCGCCCCGGCCGGTAGCGCTTCGCGTCGTCCTGGTACACCCAGCCGTTCGCCACGAGCTCCGAGAGGATGCGGTGGACGGTGCTGTTGGACAGGCCCGTCGCCTTCGCGAGGTCGGACAGCCGGTCGTTCGAGAGCACGGCCTCGAGCACCGCCAGCCCCTTCGCGAGGGCGGACGCCTGCCCCGTCTGATCGCTCATCCCCACCATTCTCGTGCCGGGCTCCCTCTCCGCGGCGCCGCGTGCCGCGATGCCGTCGCGCGCGGCCATCAGCGGATGCCGGCGACGGGGATGCCCTCCGCGTCGTCGTACGTCGCGTTCTCACCGGACGTCGCCCACACGAAGCTGTAGGAGCCCGTCCCGGCGCCGAAGTGCATCGACCAGCTGGGCGAGACGACGAGCTCGCGATCCGCGACGACGAGATGGCGGCTCTCGTCCGGCTCGCCCATCACGTGGAACACGCGGTCGTCGGGGTCCAGATCGAAGTAGAGATAGCACTCCGTGCGACGGTCGTGCGTGTGCGGGGGCATCGTGTTCCAGACGCTCCCGGCATGCACCGTGGTGAACCCGAAGGCGATGTTCGCGCTGGCGGTGCGCCCCTCGATGACGCACTGGTGCAGCGTGCGGCGATTGCCCGAGGCCGCGTCGCCGAGCTCGACGATGTTCATGCGCTCCCGCGTGATGAGGGTGTTCGGGTGCGCGGCGTGCGCGGCGGCCGTGAACACGTAGAACGCGGCGGGATCGGACGGATCGTCCGACGCGAACGTCACGTCCCGAGTGCCGCACCCCAGGTACAGCGCCGTCGTGTGGGCCAGCGCGTACGTCTCGCCGTCGGCGGTGACGGTGCCGGGACCGCCCACGTTGAGGATGCCCGCCTCGCGGCGCTGCAGCAGGTGCTCGGCGCGCACCTGGTCGGGCAGCGGCAGGGCGATCGGCTCGCGCTCGGGCACGATGCCGAAGGCGGCGATGCGGTCGTGGTGCGTGTAGACGCCGTGCGCCTCGCCGGGGACGAACAGCCCCTCGGCGAGGAACGCGCGCCGCAGCTGCGCCGTGTTCATCGCGGCGGTCGCCTCGGGGCTGTGCGCGTAGAGCGTGCGGATGTCCATCAGTTCCCTCCCTCGTGGGTCTCGCGCCAGGCGGCCAGCGCCTCCATGGCGAGGCCCTGGCCCCATGGCTGCGGCCGATCGTCGCGGATGACCGAGTAGCCGAACGGGATCAGCTGCAGGATCGTGCCGGCGCTCACGCGCGTCAGCACGCCGTCGTCGACGTACGCGACGGCGCCGAGCACGGCGCGCTCGCCCGCCGCGCGCAGCCGGGCGTGGCGCTCGGCCCCCAGCCGCTCGGGTCCGAGCGCCGCCGCGGCGCGCAGCAGCGCCGCGCCGAGCCCGGCGGCAGCGGACGTCTCGAGGATGCCGCGCACCTCGACGGGCGAGTCGACGAGCACGTCCCACACCCCGTGATCCGGCTGCAGCGCGGCGACCGCCTCGAGCAGCGGCACGAGGCGCTCGGCCACGGCGGCGCTGCCCGTCGCGGCGAGCAGGTCGGCGCCCGCCAGCGCGAACCACGCGTTGGCGCGGCCCCAGTGGCAGTCGATCCGCACGCCCTGATTCGTGCCGTGCACGAGCAGGGCGCTGTCCGGGTGCTGCAGCAGGTCGGCGTGACGCAGCCACTGCTCCTCGGCCTCGCTCACGAGCTCGGGCCGCGCCAGCGCGCGGCCGGCGCGCAGCAGGAACTGGCCCGCCATGTACACCGTGTCGGCCCACACGCCGCCCGGCCAGTGCTCGAGTGCGCCGTTGGGGGCGCGGGTGGCCTCGGGCACCCGCTCGTACCAGGTCAGGCAGGCCTCCAGCAGCGCCGCCGTCTCGGGCCGCGGATCGCGCGCGTGCAGCTCCGCGAGCGCCGCGCCGGGCGCGAGGTTGTTGACGTGCTCGAGGACGGGAGGCGCGGCGAGGTACGGATCCATGAAGGAGCGCACCCACTCCGGCGCCCGCTCCCCGCGGGCGTCGGCGAGCCGGAGCGCGGCGAGCAGGCACACGCCCTCGCCCCAGAACCAGCGGGTCATGCCCCACGCCGCGGTCTCGCGCTGGAGGGCGTCCTCGATGCCCTCCCGCGAGGCGAGGAACGCGGCCGGGGTCAGCGGCGTCCGCGGCGCGGCCGCGAGCTCGGCGGAGGAGAGGTCTTCACCGGCCATCGCGCGCGATCACCTCCCGCGTGGCGGCGAGGGCGCCGGCGATGTCGAGCTCCAGCTCGGCGCCGCCCCACGACACCGTCGCCCTGTCCTGCCCGAAGCCGAGGGTCACGGCCGGATTGTCGAGGTGCGGCTCGGTCTCCGGCACGCCGCCGGCGAAGCCGGCGGGCGCGTCGTCGACGAGGAAGGGGCCGTCGAAGGTCAGCTCGAGCGCCGGCGCGTCGACGCGGCGCCAGCTGACGCCCGGGTCGTGGTCGCCCTCGGGGTTCCACACGAGCTCGCCGTCCTCCAGGCGCGACGCCCACTCCTCGAACGGCCCGTCCTTCGCGGCGCGCCCGACCACGGCGACCCACGCCGAGCCCCCCGCCATCGGCAGCCACTCCTGCTCCGCCGTGTCGCCGTGCGACATCACCCGCACGCCGCCCTCGGTCGCGACCGCGACGTACCCGTCGCCGCGCCGGCCGAAGAGCCACTCGTCGCCCACGAGCACCTCGTCGAACTGCGCGACGGGGAACCACAGGTGGGTCTGCGGGCGCGGATCGGTGGTCGTGAAGCGCTGCACGTGCACGAGCGCCTCGCGGTGCTGGTGCACGCGGCCGAGCACCCGGTGCCCCGCCCACCCGTTCGGACGCGCCGCCGAGCCGGTGTCGGCGTTGGCGGGATGCGTGACGAAGACCTGCAGCTCGCGGCCGAGCGTCGCGCCCCACAGGTGCTCCTGCAGGCCCGGCAGCCCCGAGCGGTAGTCCTGCACGCTCGCGAGCATGACGTCCGGGGTGCGGAAGACGCGCAGGTCCGAGCGGTACGGGCGATCCAGCAGGTCGCGCTCGAACGCCAGCGCACCGCGGTACACCTGCCGCCCGTCCCATTCCTCCGGCTCGCGGGCGGCGAGCTCCCGCACGACGGCGGGCACCTCGTAGCGTCGCGCGAGCGCGAGCGCCGTGACGGGCAGCACGGCGTCGTTGAGCGTGCCGACGCCGCCGATCAGCCGCAGCAGCGGCGAGGTCTCCTCGTACCGGCTGCTGCGCAGCGTGTGCACGTACGAGCGGCCGTGCGCCGCGCCGTGCACCCCGCGCCACGAGTTGCTCGTGAGCGTGACGAGCACCTTGTCGAGCAGCGTGCGCGCCGCCGAGGCCAGCGCGGCATCCGCGCCGAGCTCGATGAGCGCGGCCAGCGCGTACGAGTCGATCGCGAGATACGCGTTCGAGTCGAACTCGCTGAAGCCGCCCTCGAGCTTGCGCGCGATCCACGCCGCCGCGCGCGCCCTGCCCTCGCGGGCGTGCTCGGCGCCGGTCCGGCCGTCGACCGGGAAGACGTCGTCCGGGAACGCCTCGCCCGCGAGCGTCTGGGCCGTGTGCCACACGAACTGGTGGTTCTCGGTGAAGTAGCACATGGCGTCGAGGCCGGGCTGGGTGATCCAGTACTTCATGCCCGTGAGCTCGGCCCGCACCTGCGCGCGCAGGTCGCCGTCCCACGCCTCGGCGGGGATCCAGTGCCACGCGAACAGCATCGCGATGACCTCGAAGTCGGCGCAGTCCCCGCGCGTGACGACGCGGTGGCGCGCGGAGGCGAGGTCGGCCGCCGTCACGCGCGTGCCCGGGTCGAGCGCGTGGCGCGCGAGCACGCCCGCCACGCCCGCCTCGCGGACGTCGTCGCCGCCGCCGCTCACGTGCGTGAGCACCTCGCGGCGCCACTGCTCGGGCGTGCCCGTGCTGGCCTCGCGGCTGTCGCGCGGCAGGTGCGCCACGCGCAGCCGCACCGTCTGCGGGCAGCGGTCGTCGTCCAGCCCCACCTCGACGATGGACTCGCCCGTGCTGAGCATCGAGGCGCCGGCCGAGCGCGCGACGTCCGCGCCCTCGTCCTCCTCCTCCTCGGCGCCCACCAGCGAGTACCGCGCGTGCCCGTCGGCGTCGGTCGTCACCCGCTGCCAGGCGCCGTCGCCCACGCGCACCCGCAGGGCCACCCCCGGGGGCGCGCTCAGCACGCCCGCGTCGCCCTCCTGCGCCCAGCTCGTCGACGCGACGCGCGAGAGCACCGTCTCGGCCAGCCGCGCCGCCGTCTCGTCGGCGCCCTCGGAGGGGATCACGACGCGCACCGGGAGCCCGACCACGCGCAGGCGCGCCACGTGCCTCACCTCGCGGAACGCGACCTGCCAGGTGGCCAGGTGCACGGTCGTGGCGCGCGAGTGCAGGCGCACGCGCACGCTGTGCACCTCGGGCTCCATGTACGACACCGTGCCGCCCCGCAACACGACCTCGCCGTCGACCCACAGCACGAACGGCCCCGTCGTGTGCAGCTCGAGCGTGCGCCACTCCGCCTGGTCGACCTCGAGCACCGTCGCGGCGATCGCGGCGCGGTACTCGGGCGTGAAGCAGAACGCCGACCAGTCGAGCAGCCCGTCCCATCCGGTCCGCACGCGGCGCCACGCGCCCTCGTGCGTGGCACCGAACGACCGCCAGGCGATGGGCCGGCCCTCGCCGATCGCGGGCAGCGGCTGATCGGTGTCGATCGCGTGCGCCGCCAGGATGCGCTCCTTCAGCGGCCCCACGTCGGGGCCCTGCGTGAGCACCCAGCGCCCCTCGTCCGCGGACGGCAGGCCGTCCGAGAAGCGCTCGTCGCGCCACGGCGAGCCGTCGGAGGGGAGGAAGTCGGCGAGGTCGTCGCACGGCAGCGCCCAGGCGGGCGACACGAGCCAGTCGCGGACGGTGCCGTCGGCGTCGGTGACGTGCACCGTGCGGCCGGTGCGGGCGGGAAGGGATGTCATAGGTCCTCGAGGGTGGAGCGGTGGGAGGGGATCACTTGATGCCGGTGTTGGCGATGCCGGTGGCGATCTGCCTCTGGAAGATGAGGAAGATGATCAGCACCGGGATGGTGGAGACGACGCCCATCGCGAGGATGAGGTTGAAGGGCACCGTCAGCTCGGCGTTGAAGCGGGCCAGCGCGACCGGGAGGGTGTACACGGCCTCGCTCTGCGCCACGACGAGGGGCCACAGGAAGTCGCTCCAGCGCCACATGACGGAGAAGATCGCCACGACGGCCAGCGCGGGCGTGCACAGGGGCAGCACGATCTGCACGAAGGTGCGGAACTCCCCCGATCCGTCCACACGGGCGGCCTCGATCAGCTCGTCCGGGATGGAGAGCATGTACTGGCGCAGCAGGAACACGCCCGTCGGCGTGGCGGCCGCCGGGATGATCATGCCCCACAGGGTGTTCACGAGGCCCAGCGAGGCCACCACCTGGTAGACGGGGATGAGGATCACCTGCAGCGGGATCATGATCGTCGCGAGCGTGAGCAGGAACAGCAGGTTCTTGCCGCGGAAGTTGTACTTCGCCAGCGCGTAGGCCGCCATCGAGTTGATGGCGAGCGTCAGCACGGTGGCCGCGATCGTGACGATCACGCTGTTGCCGAGGTACTGCACGAAGTTGAAGCGGCTGAGCGCCTCGGTGTAGTTGCCGAGCCCCCACGACTCCGGCAGCAGCGCCGGCGGCCGCTGCGCGAGCTCCGTGGGCGTCTTGAACGAGCCGAGGAACATCCACAGCAGCGGGATGAGGCAGGCCAGCGCGCCCGCGGTGAGCACGACCACCCGCAGGGCGTCCGAGAGCCTCACCGGCTTGCGGCTGATCGATGTCCAGGTGCGCTTGGGCGCCGTGCCGGTGGTGATGAGACGCGTCTCGCTCATACCGCTTCCCTCCTGCGGCTCACGATCCAGTTGACGATCGTCAGCGCGAACACGACGAGGAACAGCAGCACGCCGCCCGCGGTCGCGATGCCGAACCGGATCGGCGACTGGAAGCCGTTCTCGTAGATGTACTGGACCATGAGCATGGTCGCGCCGACCGGCCCGCCGCCCGTGAGGGTCCAGATGAAGTCGAAGGACTGGAAGCCGTGGATCGTGGCGAGCACGACCACGACGACAATGCTCGGCTGCAGCAGCGGCAGCGTGATCACGCGGAACTGGTCCCAGCTGGTGGCGCCGTCCATCTTCGCCGCCTCGTACAGGGCGGGATCGATGGACTGCAGGCCGGCGAGCAGGATCAGCATGTAGAAGCCGACCTGCATCCACACGCCCACGAGCACGACGGCGACCATGGCCCAGAACCCGTCGACGAGCCACGGCACTCCGGGCACGCCGATCGCGCCGAGCGCGGTGTTCACGAGGCCGTTCTCGCGCTCGAGCATCCAGTTCCAGATGAGGCCGACGACCACGGGCGAGACGAGCACGGGGATGAAGAAGACGGCGCGGAAGAACGTCTTGCCGCGCCCCTGCGCGTTGACGAGCACGGCGATCGCGATCGCGGCGGCGGTCGCCAGCAGCACGTAGGCCACCGCGAACACCGCCGTGTTGCGCGCCACGGTCCAGAACTCGGCCGAGGTGAGGATCTGCTCGTAGTTGCCGAGGCCCTCCCAGCGGAACGTGCGCCCGTTGCTCGACGAGTACAGCGACATGTTGAAGCCGTTGAGCGCCGGGTAGATCGTGAAGATGGCGAAGATCGCCATGTTCGGGATGAGGAACAGGTACGGGGCGATGCGGATGCCCCACCCTCCCGGGGGGGGGGGGGGGGGGGGGGGGGGGGGGGGGGGGGGGGGGGGGGGGGGGGGG